>CALDMA010000201.1 GCA_937915075.1 uncultured Oscillospiraceae bacterium | reverse complement strand
CCGGCGAGCGGGGGCCGCAGGGCGAGACTGGCCCGAAGGGAGACCCCGGCGAGAAGGGCGACAAAGGCGAGACCGGCGCGACCGGCCCGCAGGGGGACCCGGGTGAGCGGGGGCCACAGGGGGAGACCGGCCCGCAGGGCGTTCCCGGCGAGAAGGGAGACAAGGGCGATAAGGGTGACACCGGCTCCGGCTTTGTGGTCAAGGGATATTACGGCTCGGCCTCTGCGCTGCAGACGTCAGTGCAGGATCCGGCGGCCGGCGACGCCTATGGCGTGGGCGTGGAAGCGCCGTATGACATTTACATCTACGACGGCGTGACAGGCGCGTGGATCAACAACGGGCCGCTGCAGGGCGCGAAGGGCGACAAGGGCGACAAAGGCGACCCCGGCGCAAAGGGCGAGACGGGCAGTACCGGCCCGGCGGGCGCAGACGGCGTGACGCCGACGATCGGCACGAACGGCAACTGGTATCTGGGCGAGACCGACACCGGGAAGCCGTCGCGCGGCGAGAAAGGCGATAAGGGCGACAAGGGACCGCAGGGAGAGCAAGGTGAGACAGGCGGGACCGGACCACAAGGGCCTGCGGGCCCGCAGGGTGAGACCGGGCCGCAGGGACCAACAGGTCCAGCCGGAGACGATGGTGCGCCAGGCGCCAACGGCGTGACGCCGACGATCGGCGCGAACGGAAACTGGTATCTGGGAGAGACCGACACCGGGAAGCCGTCGCGCGGTGAGAAGGGGGAGCAGGGAGACAAAGGAGACCCCGGCGCGAAGGGAGAACCGGGCGAGACTGGCCCGCAAGGGCCTACGGGGCCGCAGGGGGAGACGGGGCCACAGGGGCCAACAGGCCCGCAGGGTGAGACCGGCCCGCAAGGTCCAACTGGGCCACAAGGTCCCGCGGGCGCGACGCCGGTGAAGGGGACGGATTATTTTACCGAGGCGGACAAGCAGGAGCTGGCCGCGGCGGCCGCAGCGCAGGTCAGCGTGCCAGTCAGCTCTGTCGACGGGCAGACCGGCGCGGTCAGCCTGGCGGGGAAGTATGCAGCCCCGGCGAAGACCTATCCGGTGACGCTCACGGTGGCGGGGTGGAATGCGACGTCGAAGCAGCAGGCGGTGAGCTTCGCGGCGGCAAGCTCGACGGAGACGGACCATCTGCTGATCCCGACACCGAAGCTGAGCGACCTGTCAGCGTACAATGACGCCGGGATCCTCTGCATCGGGGAGGATGGGTCGGCGCAGACGCTGACGTTCCAGTGCGAGACGGTGCCGACGGCGGCGATCACGGTGTATGTGACGGTGCAGAGCGTGAACTATCAGGGGGATGCGTCATGATCTACAACAGACCGAGGCCGAACACAGGCGGGATCAAGGAGGTCTTCTCGGAAAACAAGTGGAAGGATATCATCCTGGCCTGCCAGACAAAGCAGGTCCCGTCCACGTGGAAGGTCGGCGACAGCTGCGTGATGGCGTTCGGGAAGAAGAACTACCAGATCGACATCATCGGCAAGAACCACGACGACTACGCCGACGGCTCGGGCAAGGCTCCGCTGACATTCCAGATGCACACGACCTATGCGACGCAGTACAAGATGAACGGCGGAGCGTATAACGACTGCGGCTGGAAGAACTGCCTGGTGCGGACGTCCAACGCGTTCCCGGCGCTGAAGAAGGTGATGCCGGCGGAGGTCGTGGCCGCATTCAAGGCTGTGACGAAGAAGACGTCGGCGGGCAATGCCAGTTCGGCTATCGATACGACGTCGGACACGCTGTTCCTGCTGTCGGAGATCGAGGTGCAGGGCACGCGGACATTCTCCTATGCGGGCGAGGGCACGCAGTACGAGTATTACAAGACGGAGGCTAACCGGAAGAAAAACCGCGCGTGGTATTTGCGCTCGCCGAGACTCAACAGCACCAGCTGCTTTGACAGAACAGGATGGAGCGGTGAAGCGGACTGGAGCGTCGCGTCCGAAGTGGACGGTATCGCGGCGGCATGGTGCTTTTGAGAAAGGGCAGAAAAAAGCCGCCCATATCGGGCGGCTCATAGGAGATCAGCGGGAGAGCTTATAAAGCATGTATTGATTGAGGCTGACACCCTCAAGATCAGCTTCCTGCTTCAGGAGCTTGTGCAGACTCTTCGGAATGCGGATGACGAGACGGCCGCTGAAGCCGTCCAGCTCCTGTTTGAGCGTTTCAAGGTCGACGGTCGTTCCGTCGTCCATGGCTTCCGCATGGGCAAGAGACGCAGCTTCCTCGGCGGTAAGCGTTTCAGGCGCTTGGGCATTGATGGCGGCAAAGCGCTTTTCAATCTCAGCAGCGGAAAGATCTGCTTTCATGGAAAAACCTCCTCAATATTTGATGTTGGTGCGGGTGTTGATCTCGATGACGATGATCACGAGCTCTCCCTGCACCCAGTCGAAGACGATGCGGTAATGGTCTAGTTTATAGCGGTATCTGGATTTATATCCGCCAAGGCGGACGATGTTCCCTTCGAGCTGGGACAGCTGGTCGAGCGCCTTGTAGAGCTTCTTGCGGGTCTTGTCGTCTACGCTGGCGAGGTATTTCTGCGGCTGCTTTTTGAGCTTGATCTCCATTCGCGTACCCTCCTCTGCGCAAATATGATACTACATATAGTATCATATGTCAAACGATTATTTATGAAAAGGAGAATAGAAAATGGACGACGGAATTCAGGCGCAGGTCGCGGCGCTCGAGGCGCGCTGCAAGTCCAACACGCACCGGATCAACGATCTGGAGGCGGACAACAAGGCGCTGCACCAGCTGGCGACCTCTGTGGAGGTGCTGGCGACCAAGCAGGAGACGATCGAAGAGAACGTGAGCGAGATCAAGGCCGACGTGAAAAGTCTCAAGGCGGTCCCCGGCAGCCGCTGGGACGCGCTGGTCAGGATCGCCCTGACCGCGCTGGTCACGGGCATCATCGGCTGGGTGCTGGGCAAAATTCTGTAACACACGCCGCAAGGCGCGAAATTTGAAAGGAGAACTTACATATGAACGCAAAATGGTGGAAAGCCGCGGGTATCCGCGCGATCAAGACCGTCGCCCAGACGGCGGTAGCAACCATCGGCACGAGCATGATCCTGTCTGATGTCAACTGGATCGCCGTCGCCTCGGCCTCGGCGCTGGCGGGCATCCTGTCCCTGCTGACGTCCGTCGCGGGCCTGCCGGAGGTCAAGGAAGAATGAAGACGATGCCGCCGCAGATCGTAGACAATTTCACAAGCGTCAACATCTACCGGGGCGGCAATAAGCCGCAGTATCTGGTCATCCACTTCTTCGGGGCCTTCTCCAGCGCCTATGGCGCGTCGGAATGGTTCAAGGCCCCGGAGGCGATGGCGTCCGCGCATTACTGCGTGGATGAGAAGGACGTCATCTACCACTGCGTGCCGGATACCGACATGGCGTGGCACTGCGGGGCCGTGGGCGGCCTGCGCTACCGGCATCCGACCTGCCGCAACTGCAACTCCATCGGCATTGAGCTGCGCCCGCAAAAGCTCGACAGCAGCCGCCTGAACGCGAACGACAAGGACTGGTACTTCGACCGCCGCGTCATCGAAAACGCCGTGTGGCTCACCACAAAGCTCATGCGGCAGTACAACATCCCGCTGGAGAACGTCATCCGCCACTATGACGTCACCGGAAAGATCTGCCCGGCCCCGTTCGTCGGCCCGGCGCATAACATCTACTACGGGACATCCGGCGACCGCCAGTGGCAGGAATTCAAGGCAAGACTGCAGGAGGAGACAGCCATGAGATACGAAAAGCTGCGTGACGTCGACAACCAGACGTACCGCGAAACGCTGGATAAGCTGGTGGAGAAGGGCCTGCTCAAGGGCAAGGGCGGCACGGGCGAGGACCTGACGCTCGATCTGAGCGAGGACAACGTCCGCATGCTCGTCATCCTGGACCGTACCGGCGTCTTCGACCGCTGACCCGCCCGGCGGCGGGCAAGAAAGGGAGTGACGAAGCATCACTGCGCGCGTGGCCCTGCCGAAGGGGCTGGAAAACATGACGCGCAGGGACTGGGAGCACGTCGCTGACGAGGGCATCTGCGACCTGATCGACCAGCAGATCATCAGGCTTTATATCGTGGGCAGGCTCCCGCAGATGGACGCCGCCGCCGAGATCGGCGTCGACCGCAAAACCATCTCCCGCCGCCTGCCCCACATCTACAACACCGCCCGCCGCCTCACCGGCCAGCCGGACAAAGAAAAAACGCCATGAGCCACGGCTCATGGCGCTTTTTCTATATTCCGGGATTGGCTTTCGGACGATAGTTCGGGTTATACGATCTGCATGCGTGTTCCAGCGCGCGGAAGTCGCAGGAGATCTTGCGGAGGAAGCCGCTCTTTCCATTGACCACATCGTAGTATGTACGATTGGCATGATCCAGAATGGCAAGCTTTTGCCGGTTGCAATGCTCAATCTGGTTCAGGAGCAGGTTGCGATACTTCACGTCAGGTTCTGCGGAAATGTCGTATTCGATGATCGCAGTATCAGGGACAGGGACCATGTTGTTGAAGCCGAGAAGACCGAGGCGGCCGCCGTCAAGCTTCAGAATGTGCTTACCGGGCTTTAGATTGGCATGGTTCGGTTTCGGGGATTCCATGGGGACGAAATAGCGGAAGCTTCCGACAGTGAGAACAACGCCGACATAGGGGCGACGTTGGCCCTTGTTGAACGGGACACGGAAGTCACGGGAATGGAGGAAGGAAATATAGCGCTCACTGATGTGGCAGATAAAAAGATTCTCCAAGATTCGACCTTTCCGGGAAAGAAAAAGCGAGACTGCGGAAGTCTCGCTTTTAGTTGCCCATGATTTTTTAAGCCCCTACTTAA
>CALDMA010000200.1 GCA_937915075.1 uncultured Oscillospiraceae bacterium | reverse complement strand
ATTGCCCCGCCATAACGGGCAGGAGATCGACATGGGCGTGCTGGTCCCGGGACGCATCCCCGACCTCATGTGCCGCATGGCGCACTCCGTGCGCTTCGGCGGGATGCTGCTGAACGGCTACTGCGAGCTGATGGACGATGCGCGCGAGCAGCAGTTCGCGGCGCTGACGGTCGAGCCGGGCGACGGCAGCATCTATCTTTCCTACCGCGGCACGGACGATACCATCGTCGGCTGGAAGGAGGACCTGAATATGGGCTACCTTGAGGTCATCCCCTCCCAGACGCGGGCGCTCGAATACCTCGGCCGCATGACGCGCCAGTATCCGGACGCGAGGCTGCGCATCGGCGGACACTCCAAGGGCGGCAACCTTTCGGTCTATGCCGCCGTCAAGGCCCCCGCCGCCGTGCAGGACCGCATCCTTCAGGTCTACAACAACGACGGCCCTGGCTTCGCCAAGCCGCTCGTCGGCACGCCGGAGCACACGCGCGTGGCCGACCGCATCCTGACGGTGGTGCCGCAGTCGAGCGTGGTCGGGCAGCTTCTGGAGCACGAAAAGAATGTGGAGATCGTGCGCTCGGACGCCGAGGGGATGCTGCAGCACGACGGCTTTTCCTGGCAGGTCGTGGGCGATCATTTCATCCATCTCGACGGCTTCTCGCGCGAGGGAAAGGTCATCGACGAAACGCTCGAGTCGTGGGAGGAATCGCTCAGCCCCAAACAGCGCGAGGCCTTTGCCGACGCGCTCTATACGGTGCTCACCGCCTCGGGCGCGAAAACGCTCTCCGACCTCAACGGCGACAAGCTCAAAAGCGCGGTGACGATGCTCAAGACCTACTCAAACCTCGACCGCGAGACGCGCCAGCTCCTCTCCGGCTCGCTGCGGGCGCTCGTGGGCTCGTATGCGAAAAACGTGGCGGACGACGTGCAGAAAAATGATCTCGAGCCGCTGCGCCGCAAGCTCGAGAGGCAGCGCAAAAAGGCGGAAAAGCGCGGCGCGAAAAAGAAATGAGGAGATAACGGCGGCTTTGGCCGCCGTTGCTTTTATGTTTACAAACCGCCGCGCGCGTGTTATAGTAAGATTATTCTGGTGCAGTATGCGAACGGAAAGGAAAGCCCGCGGCTGCGGGAACGCGGCTCCCAACCGGAGGGGACCCGACGGAGCGTGCGCGCAGCCGCGTAAAGGAGAAGCACAGATGAAGAGCATATTGAAAAAAGACCGTATTCTTGTGTTTGTTGCCCTGATCGGACTGTTGGCCTCGCTGGCGCCGCTTGCGGCGCGCACAAGGGCGGAGCAGAGCAACCGGTACTACGACTATATCCTCGATTATTCGAGCCTGCGCTATATGGCAAGTCAGTCCACGCAGTCGGAGGGCGAATGGCTGGACCGCTTCGCCTCGCTCGGCATCGACAAGGCGACGGTCGCGGAGGCGACCGCGCTCGGCTTGAGCGGGAGCGCCGGCATTCCGATCCACGCTATGACGGTCAAGGACGCGACAGGGCTTTTCGGCTGGGAATCGGACTATCCCGACGAGGTCGTCGGCTGGATGCGCGCGAGCACGGATGTGAGCGACGCGATCATCTGCACCGATACGGCGGAGGCGTTTGACTGGGTCATGGATGCCTTCAACGCCCGCGTGGAGAATTTCACCGCCAAGACCTGCCGCGACGGAGAGAAGGGCTTTATTTTCCTTTCCCAGCAGCCCGATGGGCTCAAGGGTGAAAAGCTGCTGAACCTGCGCCTCGGCATCTGGCCGGACATCGCGGCGCTGCTGGAGGAGCACGGCTATCAGATCGTGCCGCGTACCGAGACGATGAAGGGCATGAACGGCACGCGCTTCGCGCAGGCGTACATCAAGGTGCTCGAGCAATACGATTCGCCGTATTTTATGAACAGCGGCGACGAGCTGATCGGCTATGAGAGCGACGAGGGACGGGAGCTGCTCACACAGTACCTCCGCGAGAGCGGCGCGAGCCTTGCGATGGTCGAGCAGAACGACCAGAGCCAGAACATCACCTGGCCCGGCACGGTGGAGCTGCTCAACGCCGTTGATTACCACGGCATCCGTGTGTTCAATGAGTGGGGCTACATCCAGAACCGTTACGCCTACTGCGGCTATACGGGGCCCGAGGAGATCACCAACTCCTTCTTCCGCGCCATCGTGGAGCGCAACTGCAAGGTGATCTGGCTCAAGATGATCCTGGAGCCGGACAACGACGTGAGCTGGGACGCGGATCAGACGGAGTGGACCTACATCACCGATCCCGCGGCCTATGAAAAGATGATTCTGGATCTCGACGCGCGGCTCGAACCGATGGGCTATACGCGCACCACGGTCCCGCCGATGGAGCTGGAGACGCCCTCTGCGGCTCTGTGTGTCGTGCAGGGCATCGGCACGGCGGCGCTTCTGGTGCTGCTCTTTGACCTGTTCTTCCTCGTCAGCCGCCGCACGAGCCTGATCCTGCTGGCGCTGGCGGCGCTCGGCATGGCAGGCCTTGCGGTGCTCAAGCCCGCATCCTACCCGCTGCTGCTGTCGATGGCGGGCGGCATCGTGATGCCGTCCATTGCGGCGGCCGGCCTTTGCCGCGTGATGCTGGAAAAGCGCCGGCAGGCGCCGCGCCCGGGGCTTGGACGGCTCCTGGGCGATGCCGCGGTCACGGCGCTGACTGCCATCGCGACGGCGCTCTGCGGCTCGCTGTTTGCCTCCGCCGCGCTCTCGCAGCTCTCCTACATTCTGGAGATCGACCTCTACCGCGGCGTGAAGCTCATGCAGCTCATTCCCATCGGATTGTTCGCGCTGGCCTATCTGCTGGTCTTTGCCTATGAGGAGACCGGCGCGCGCGACGCCGTGCTTGCCCACGTCGGGCCGCGCGGGGAGAAGGGACGCGTCAAGCGCTTCAACGCCTATTTCGCGGAGCTGATGAAAACGCCGATGCAGCTCGGCTGGTTCCTCGCGGTCGTGGTCATCGCCGTCGCGGCGGTGTTCCTGCTGGCGGTGTTCGTCTATTATATCTACCGCACCGGCAATTCCGCCACGACCTCCAGTGCCGAGCTGGCGTTCCGCAATTTCCTGGAAAATACGCTCGTCATCCGCCCGCGTACCAAGGAGATGATCGTCGGCTGGCCGATGCTGCTGCTGTTCATCTGGTCGCTGCGCCGCGGCATGAAATTCCTGCCGATGGTGTTCGGCCTCGGCATGACCATCGGCCTGGTCAGCGTCGTCAATACCTTCCTGCACATCCGCACGCCGTTCCTCATCAGCCTCCTGCGCACCGGCTGGGGCGTGCTGTTCGGCCTGCTCATCGGCCTTGCGCTCGTGCTGCTTGCCGAGCTCATTTACCGCGCTGTGCGCCATTTCTGCGGGGTGGAGAAGCATGTATAACATTCTCATTTCCGGCTATTACGGCTTTGACAACATCGGCGACGAGTCCATCCTGCGCACGCTCGTCACCTCGCTGCGCGAGCGCATCCCGGACTGCTCGCTGACGGTCCTCTCGCACGATCCCGCCGCCACCCGCGAAAAATACGGCGTGGAGGCGGTGGAGCGTATGTCGCCCCTTGCCATCGCGCGGGCGGTGCGGCGCTGCGATATGCTCATCTCCGGCGGCGGCAGCCTGCTGCAGGACGTGACGAGCAGCAAGAGTCTGCACTACTACCTTGCCATCATCCGCTTCGCGCAGCTGCTGGGCAAGAAGGTGTTCATCTATTCGCAGGGCATCGGCCCGATCGAGAAGGACGCGGATCGCCGCGCCACGGCGCGCGCGCTCAGGCGCGCGGACGGCATCGTGGTGCGCGACGAGCGTTCGGCGGCGCTGCTTGCGGAGATCGGCGTTCCGGCGGAGCGGGTCGTTATCACGGCGGACCCGGTCATCCGCATGAAAAAGACGGACAAGGCGGTGGGGGAGACCATTCTCCGCCGCGCGGGCGTGACGCAGGACGGCCGCCCCGTGGTCGGCTGGGCCATCCGCGAGCGGAACCGGGACAGCCGCTTTGTCGCGGAGGTCCTGCGCTCGATCCGGTGGCTGAAGGAGACCTACAACGCGCAGTCGGTGCTTATCCCGTTCCACTATGAGGAGGACGGCGAGGTCTGCCGTTACATCGCTTCGCAGCTTCCCGACGATACGGCGGTTTGCCTGGACGAAAAATACCTTTCCGAGGATATGCTCTCGATCATCGGCTGCATGGACCTGCTCGTGGGCGTGCGGCTCCATTCGCTGATCTACGCCGCCATCATGGGCGTGCCGCTCATCGGCATCTCCTACGACCCCAAGTGTACGGCGTTCCTCAACTCCGTGGGGCTCGACAAGCTCAGCACGCGGGACGGCTACACAGCCGAGGCGTTTGAGACGGAGGCCGCGCGCGTGCTTGCAAACGGAGCGGAGCAGACCGCCTGCGTGAAGCGGCACATGGACGCGCTTTCCCGAAAGCTCGACACGAATGAGGAGATGATCTGCGCGATCATGAGGGACGAAAAGAAAACCCAGCCGTCCGCACCGCAGAAGAACGAGAAGTCCGGCGTGCGCACGGCGGGCGCGATCAGCATCGTTTTCCTGCTGACGCTCTTTGCCAAGCTCCTCGGCGTGGTGCGTGAGATGGTGCAGGCGAACATCTTCGGCACCGGCGCGGACGCGAACCTGTATACGGCGTCCTACAACTCCACGCTTTACCTTTTCACGACCGTCTGCTACGCGCTGTGCATCGCGGCGGTGCCGATCCTCACCAAGGAATTTGCCGCCGACCGCCGGCGCGGCGAGCGCGCGGCGAACAACCTGATGACCGTGACGCTGCTCGGCGCGCTGGTCGTGGTCGCGATTTGGCAAATTCTGGCATCCACGCCGCTTGTCGGCGTGCTTTGGGACACCGACGCAGCGGAGCTTCCGCGGCTGGTGAGCTACATCCGCATCATGACCTGCGCTCTGCCGGTCGTGGCGGCGGCGTATCTGAACGTCGCCATCTTTCAGGCGACCGACCACTACGAGCTGCAAGGCAGCATGAGCATCCCCTACAACGCCTTCCTCGCCGTGTTCCTGCTGACGCTCGGCGCAAGGTGGGGCATTTTGGGCGTGGTCATTGCGAGCTCCTGCGCGTGGCTCCTCCAGCTCGGCATGAGCATCCCCTACGCGAAGAAGGAACATTATGTCTACCGACCGGTGCTCGACCGCGGGGCGGACTACGTCGGCACCTATTTCAAAACGGCGCTCGTCACCGTCCTCACGACCTCGGTGTTCCTCTTCTGCTACCTCATCGACACCTCGACCGCCGCCTCGTTCAACGACAGCGCGGTGAGCGCCTTCTACTATGCCGACAAGCTCTTCACCCCGCTCACGACGAGCGTGCTCTACAGCATCAGCGCGGTCATGTTCCCGCGCTTCAACCGCGAGTTCACCCGTGAGGACGCGAAGGGCTACCTTGGTTATATCTGGAATGTGACGGAGAACACGCTGCTCTTTATCTTCCCCGTCTGCGCGATGATGTGCGCCTTCGGCACCGACATCATCCGCGTGCTCTTCGAGGGCGGCAGCTTCACCGCCGCGTCCACGGAGATGACGGGCAGCATCTTCGCCCGCTACGCCCTCGGCATGAGCGCGTTCGCCGTGCTTGATCTGCTCAATAAGGCGTACTACGCGATGAAGAAAACGCTCGTGCCGCTGCTCATCAACCTCGGCGTGCTGGCGCTGAACCTTGCGCTCAACCGCGTGTTCCGCACCGATACCGGCGTGGCGGCGGCGACCTCCATCGCGCTGACGATCGGCGCGCTGGCGATGATCGCCCAGCTCTTCCGCGGCACGGGCATCGTCCGTCTCGTGCCGCTTCTGAAAGGCCTTTCCGCCACGGCGGCGATGTCGCTCGTGCTCTACGGCGGCCACGCGCTGCTCGTCACGTCGGACGAGAGCAAGCTGATGCTGGTCGTTAAGTGCGGCCTGACCGGCGTGGCAGGCTGCGCGGTCTATCTCGGCGTGAGCCTGCTGCTGCGCCAGACGATCATGGCAGAGACGATCCGCAAATTCAAAAAGTAAGCGGAAAAGTGTGCCTGATAGAGATAGAGAAAAACAGATAAATCGGGATTCGAGGTAATTATGAAGGAAAAAGCGAAACAGCTTGGACGGTCTGGAATGGACCCTATAATTGTTTTGGTACTGATTTTTGTTGTACTAAAGGAGGCGGGATTGATTTCGTGGTCTTGGTTGTGGGTTCTAAGTCCGATTTGGCTTACATTCTTTCTTTTTGCTGCTCTTTTTTCAGCCATTTTGGTCGGCGGGCGAATTGTTAAAGGAAAATGGTAACATCCAACTTGACGAAGCAATATATTTCCCGCCTATAAAGAAAAATGCAAAAAGAACCTGCCCCTTTGAAACGGAGCAGGTTCTTTTTGCGTAATACGATAATGATCGGCTTAATGACGTCGGCGTGTCCGCGCCTCTTTTCCGCTATTTCTGCCGCTTTTTGAAGGTGAGGTAGCCCTCGAGCATCAGGCTCGCCGCCACGGCGTCCACCGTTTTCTTGCGCTGCTTCGCGTTCTTGCCGCCGGCCATGAGAATATTGTGCGCGTCCACGGTCGTGCGCCGCTCGTCCCAAAGCGTGACGGGGAGGCCGGTCGACTCGCGCAGCAGCGCCGCAAAGCCCTCCGCCTTTTCCGCGCGCGGACCGCGCGTGCCGTCCATATTCAGCGGGTGACCGAGCACCAGCTCGGTGACGCCGTGCTCGGCAATGAGTTTTCGGATCTCTGCCGCGACCGCCTCGGGGCGGTAGGCGGTGATGACGGTGGTGAAGCCCGCGAGCGTCAAAAGCGCGTCGGAAACGGCGAGGCCGGTGTGCGCGTCGCCGTAGTCAATGGCCATAATTTTCATGGGAAAAACCTCTCAGCATTTGTAGTGACACCATTATAGCGAAAATTTCTCATTTTTCAAGCAATTTGTGCTTGACGCGGCGCTTGCCTTGTGC
>CALDMA010000199.1 GCA_937915075.1 uncultured Oscillospiraceae bacterium | reverse complement strand
CAGCGCGCTGGAGATGAAGCTCTATATCCAGCGCTATATCCACCACATCGGCGGACTGCCCGACTTCACAGCACTGCGCTTCACAAAGTACAACCAGTATGAGTCCATGATCCTGCCGATGGTCAAGTACCTTGAGGGCTTCGGCGTGCAGTTCCACTTCGGCGTGCAGGTGACGAACGTGGAGTTCGACTGCAAGAGCGGCCGCAAGGTCGCCAAGCGCATCGACATCATCGAAAACGGGGAAAAGGGCGGCATCGACCTGACCGAGAACGACCTCGTATTCATCACCAACGGCGGCTGCGTGGAAAATTCCTCCATGGGCAGCCAGAACGCCCCTGCGCCCTACAACACCGAGATCAAGGAGGGCGGCGGCTGGGATATGTGGCGCAGGATCGCCGCGCAAGACCCCGCCTTCGGTCACCCCGACAAGTTCTGCTACGATCCCGAGCAGACCAACTGGATGAGCGCCACCGTTGAAACGCTCGACCAGCGCATCATCCCCTATATCACCAGCATCTGCAAGCGCGACCCGTTCTCCGGCAAGGTCGTCACCGGCGGCATCGTGACCGTGAAGGATTCCTCCTGGCTCATGAGCTGGACCATCAACCGCCAGCCGCAGTTCCGCTCTCAGCCCAAGGATCATTGCCTCGTATGGGTCTACTCTCTCTTCACCGACAAGCCCGGCGACTTCGTCAAGAAGCCTATGCGCGAGTGCACCGGCAAGGAGATCTGCATGGAGTGGCTCTACCACCTCGGCGTGCCCGTCGAGCAGATCGAGGATATGGCCGAGAACAGCGCCAACACCGTGCCCGTCATGATGCCGTATATTGACGCCTTCTTCATGCCGCGCGCCTACGGCGACCGTCCGAAGGTCGTGCCCGACGGGGCCGTGAACTTCGCCTTCCTCGGTCAATTCGCCGAGACGCCGCGCGACACCATCTTCACCACCGAGTATTCCATGCGCACCGGCATGGAGGCCGTCTACACCCTGCTGAATGTGGACCGCGGCGTGCCCGAGGTCTGGGGCAGCGTGTATGATGTGCGCGACCTGCTCGACGCGACCGTGAAGCTGCGCGACGGCAAGAAGCCTATCGACATGGAGCTGAATTTGGTCGAAAAGATGGCGCTCAAGAAGGTGCTCGGCAAGATCGAGGGCACCGACATCGAAAAGCTCCTCAAGGAGTACCACGTCATCTGATATCGTTTCCACGCGAACTTCTCATAATGAAAACGAGACGCGGAGCCCTAAACAGGGCTCCGCGTCTCGCTGTTTTCTTTTGTTATCTCCGTCCCGCAAGGCAGCAGAGCAGGAACACGAGCAGATTGCAGAGCACCACGCTCGCGCCGACCGGCGTGGAGAGGAGGTACGAGGCGATCAGCCCCGCGCAGAAGCACACCACGCTCAGCGCGCCCGCGCACACGACCACCGCGCGGAAGCTCTTGAAGATGCGCATGGCGGAGAGCGCAGGGAAGATCACGAGGCTTGAAATGAGCATCGCGCCCATCATGCGCATCCCGAGCACAACCGTCAGCGCCGTGAGCAGCGCGAGGAGCGAATTATAGGCGCCCACCTTCACGCCCGTCGCGCGGGAAAAGCTCTCGTCGAACGTGACAGCAAAGAGCCGGTGGTAGAAAAGAATAAAGAGTGCCAGCACGGCAGCCGCCAGCGTCACCGAGAGCACCACGTCGCCGCGCGACATGGCGAGGATGCTGCCGAACATATAGCTGTCCACATCCGTGGTCATGCCCGTGGTAAGGCTCGTGACCACGATGCCGATGGCGAGCGCCGAGGCCGAGAGCACCGCGATGGCGGCATCCGCCCCGATGCGGCTGTGCTCCGCGATGCGCAGCAGCAAAAACGCCGAGGCCACCACGACCGGCACGGAGAACGCCAGCGGCGCGAAGCCGCAGGCGACCGCGACCGCCAGCGCGCCGAAGCTGACGTGGGAAAGCCCATCGCCGATCATGGAATAGCGCTTCAGAACGAGCGGCACACCGAGCAGCGCCGCGCAGAGTGAGACGAGGATGCCCACGGCGAAGGCCCGCAGGATAAAGGGATAGGTGAACATTTCCAGCAGCAGACTCACAATGCACCTCCAAACCGCTTGCCGGCAGGGGAGGCAAGATACTCCGCCACCGTGCCGAAAAACCAGCCGTCGCGCCCGATGTGCAATATCGTGCGCGCCTCGCGCAGCGCGCCGCGCATATCGTGCGTGACCATGATGACCGCCATCTTCTCTTTTTCGTTGAGGTAGCGCAGGGTCTTATAGAGGTCCTGCGTGGCGGCAGGGTCGAGACCCGTGACCGGCTCGTCTAAAATGAGCAGGCGGTCCGCCGCGCACAGGGCGCGCGCGAGCAGCACGCGCTGCTGCTGTCCGCCGGAAAGCTCGCGGTAGCAGCGGTTCTGCAGCTCCAGCACACCGAGCTTGCCCATGTTCATCAGCGCCGCGCTCTTCTCCGCGGCGGAGTAGAAAAAGTGCAGCCCGCGCTTGTTGGCAAAGCCCGAGAGCACGACCTCGTTCACCGTGGCGGGAAAATCGCGCTGCGCGCTCGTCTGCTGCGGAAGGTAGCCGATGGCACCCGCGCGCTGCGCAGGGCAGTCGATCGTGCCGGCGAGCGGAGAGATCAGCCCGAGCAGGCTTTTCATCAGCGTCGACTTGCCGCTGCCGTTCTCGCCCACCACGCAGAGGTAATCCCCCGCGCGGACGGTGAACGTCAGATGCTCGAGCAGCGCGCGGTGCTCGTAGCCGAGGCTCGCGTCACGGCACGCAAGCAGAATATCCCGGTCCATCACAGCAAGCCTCCCTTCAAAGCCTCGTAATTTCGCCGCATCAGTGTCAAATAGGTCTCGCCCGCGTCGAAGTCCGCGCGTGAGACGGTCTGCATCGACCACAGCCGTTCGATGCGCGCGCCGGTGCATTCGCTCACCGCCTCCGCAACCTTCTGGCTGCTCAGGTCGATGGTGTAGACGACCGGAATGTGCTCGTCGTTCACCTTGTCGATGAGGTACTTGAGCGTAGCGAGACTCGGCTCGGTATCGCCCGAGCAGCCGTGGAACGCCGCGCGGTAGTTGAGGTCATACTCCTCACAGAAATACAAAAACGGAAAGCGGTCGGCAAAGATCAGCAGATCGCGCACGGCGCTCGCGCGCAGAGCGCGGAGGTCCGCGTCGAGAGCCTCGAGCTGCACGCAGTAGTCCTCGCAGTTCGCGCGGTAGAAGTCCTCGTTTTCCGCGTCCGCCGCGCAGAGCGCGTCGGCGACGGCGCGGCAGAGGACTATGGCATTTGCAGGAGAGGTCCAGATGTGCTCGTCGTATTCGATCTCGTCGCTGTCGCCGTGGTCATGCTCCGCATGGTCGTGGCCCTCGTGGTCGTGCGCGTCATGGTCATCGTGGTCGTGATCATGCGCGTGATCGTGGCTGTCCGCGCCCTGCATCCCCTCGGAAAATTCCTCCTCGCGGGCATCGACAAAGTCCATCATGCGCAGCACCGTGCCGATGTCCTCGCCCACAGCGTCGAGCATATCGTCCGCCCAGACCTCGCCCTCGCCGCCGTTGTAGATGAAGATGTCGGCGCGCGAGATGGTCACGGCGTCGAGCGGGGTCGGCTCGAAGCTGTGCGCCTCGCGGCCCGGGGAGAGCAGCAGCGTCACATCCGCACGGTCTCCCGCGACGGCGCGGGCAAAATCGTAGTAGGGGAAGAGCGTCGCCACGACGCGCAGCCGTCCGTCGTCCGCCGTTTCCTCCCGCACGGCGCAGCCGCCGAGCAAAAGCGAAAGCACGAGCGCGAGCAGCGCGCCGATGAGCCGTATCCTGTTTTTCCCTGCCGTCACAGCGCGCTCACCTCCCCGAAAAGACTGTTTTTCCAATCATACCATGCTTTTGCGGATTATCAAGTAATTTGTAATGAAATCGTCACACTTTCCCGCCGCGCCCTATGCTATAATAGCCACACCAGAGGATTTCATTCCATCTCATTCTGTAAGGAGGCGCTGACCATGAAGCGTATGCTTTCTATCTTCCTTGCCCTCGCGCTGCTCGCTGTGCTCAGCGGCTGCGGAAAGCAGGAGCCCACCCCGAGCAAGCCCGACGAGCCGACGCCCCCGCCGGAGGAGGGCATCACGCTTGCGGAGCTGAATGTGGAATTTGTCGCGGGCGAGCGCGACACGGACGCGCTGCTGCAATTAAAGAAGGAGCTGCCGCCGCTGCTCATCGGCGCGCTCGCCGACGAGGGCGTGACGGTCGGCAGGGTCAATGTGACCTTCGGCGCGAGCGACGAGGCCACCGCCGACGCGCTCGCGCGCGGCTCGGTACAGGTCGGCTTCCTGCCGATGGAGACATATCTGGCGCACGAGGACACGCTGCGCCTCACCTCCTTCGCACTCCTTCCCGAGCCGGAGTGGCTGAATTACGGCGCAAGCTGGTGTGCCGGTCAGACCGAGCGCGGTGAAGCCATCTGCCAAAAGGCGGAAAACGGTCACGCCATGGAAGCCCTGACATGGGACGACATCAAGGACGCCTCATGGTTCATGCCGCGCGACGGCTTCCCGCGCGAGTGGATCGACGCCTACCTTTATACAAATTTTGACGGTCACACGGTCGGCGACCTTCAGCACGTCGCATTTTCCGACGGACAGGAGCCGAGTGCGGCGGACTATGACCTCTTTGTGACCTATCCGTCCACGGCGGCCGAGGGCTTGGCCGTTGAGCTGCTGTATTTGGCCGGCGGGCAGATATACCCGGAGGCTGCCGTAGTGAGCGCGTCGGATGCCATTGTAAGCAGCGATGATTTCGCCGAGGCGCTTGCCGCCGCCCTCGAAAATGAGAGCATCCAGGCGCTTATGCCGCTCTATGGCGTTGAGACGTATGCTTCCGTCTTCCTGTACGGCGATCGTCTGGGCGATGCGCGTATGCTCTACGCCTACCGGCAGGCTATGTCCGAAAGCCAATAAGGAAACGCGCGGCGACGCCGCGCGTTTCTTAGCCTCTGCGTAGGCTCAAATCATCATCTGTATCCCGTTGTCCTCGATGCCGATCTCGATTTTCGGCACGCCGGGGGCGTATTCGCCGTCGAGCGTCCAGGGGATGCTGCCGTCGCTCTCCGCCGTAACGTGGCGGACGTGGCGGAAGATGAGCGAATCGCTCGTTTCGTATTCCTCATAAATGATGGCACGGATGGTGCGCTGGAGCTGCAGCGGCGTTTTCGGCACGGGGACGAGCATCAGCTCGAACTGTCCGTCGCACAGATCCACCGCCTCGGGCGAGAGCTTCATCAGCCCCGCGATGGAGGTCGAGTTGCACACCGCGCCGAAGAGATACTCGCCGTCGAACACCTCGCCGTCGGCGGTGAGGCGCATGGGATAGGGGCAGAGCGTTTCAAGGTCCTTCACACCCTCTAAGAGATAGGCAAAGTGACCGAACATATTCTTGATGTCCTGCGGCACGGTGTAGGCCGTGCGCGTGAACGCGCCGAAGGACGCGACGTAAACGAAGTTCTTTTCGTTGAACACGCCCACGTCCAGGTCGCGCGGCTGAAGACGCATGGCGCTCTGCGCCGCGAGCGCGGGGTCGGAGGAGATGGACAGGCTCGCCGCGAAGTCGTTCGTGCTGCCGCCGGGCAGGTAGCTCAGCGGCGGACGCTTCTCCCGCGGCAGGCGCATGATGCCGTTGACCGTCTCGTTGAGCGTGCCGTCTCCGCCGTGGCAGACGACGAGATCGAAGTCTCCGCCGAAGCGCTCGGCCAGCTCGGTCGCGTCGCCGTGCCGCCGCGTCTCCGCCACACGGACCAGATAGCCCGCCTCGGAGAAGATCGAAACGGCGTCGAACAGCGGCGCGCGCGATTTCGTCTTGCCTGCGCGGGGATTTACGATGAACAGCAGCTTCTTTTCCACAGCATTCATCCTTTCTGCGAACGGAAAAAAGTTTGAAGATTCGGTTAATTTTAGTATAGCACAGAAATTGTGCTATTGCAATTCCGCAATAAACATAGTATGCTAAACTTGATTTATTCTGAATACGGGCGGGCACTGTGCCGGCCGCGGGCAAGGGAGGACACATGAAGCAGAAAACCTATCTTCACTGGGGCGTGACCATCACTGCCGCGGCCTGCGCCATTCTGGTGTTTTACGACACCTTCTTTCAGAACGGTGTGCTGCTTGTTTTCATGGAAAAGCTCTTCGGCATCCTCAAGCCCGTGCTCTACGGTCTTGCGATGGCCTACCCGCTCACGCCCATCGTGGACTTTTTTGACCGTCTCCTCCGCGACAGGCTCGGCGTCAAGCGCGCCGGACTGATGCGCTGCCTGAGCATCCTTGTGACCTGGCTCCTTGCGCTGGGGCTCGTGTATCTGCTCTTCAGCATCCTGGTTCCCGAGCTGGCCGCGAGCGTATCGCTGCTCTTTTCCAATCTCGAGAGCTATTACCGCACCATCTACACCTGGGTCACGCAGCTCGTGGAGGACAATCCCTACATTTCCGAGCGCGTGCTCACGCTGGTCCGTGATTACTACAATGAGCTGGTCGACTGGGTGAAGAACACCGTCATTCCCGGCGCGCAGGTCGCCATCGTCGCCGTGACCGGCGGCGTGCTGAGTGTGCTGGTCTTTGCCAAGGACCTGCTCGTGGGCATCGTCGTTTCCGTCTACATCCTTGCCCGCAAGGAGACCTTCGGTCTCCACACGCGCAAGCTGCTCTACTCGCTCGTCTCCGCGCCGCACTATGAGCGTGCGCTGCGCGCCACCCGCGAGGCCGACCGTATCTTCTCCGGCTTTGTGCGCGGCAAGCTGCTCGACTCGCTCATCATCGGTATTCTGTGCTTCATTGTCTGCTCAATTTTGAAGTTCCCCTACACGCCCATCATCGCGGTCTTTGTGGGCGTGACGAACGTCATCCCAATCTTCGGTCCCTTCCTCGGCGCGATCCCG
>CALDMA010000198.1 GCA_937915075.1 uncultured Oscillospiraceae bacterium | reverse complement strand
AGGCGGGAGGACAAGTTCGGCCCCGGTAGTTTTCCCCTCAAGTAAAATGTACCAAAGCGGGAAACGGGTGGATGCAGTTACACGTCTTCACCGTAATTGTACCACCCGTTTTGCCGGCGGTCAAGGTGAAATTTCAACAGCATTGAAAGGACGTGGTGGAATGGCGATGAAGGAGCTGCGGGAGCGCAGGGGACTGACGCAGGCACAGGTGGCGGACCGGCTGAACGTGGACAAGTCGGCGGTGAGCAAATGGGAGTCCGGCGACAGCACGCCGCTGCGGAAGTACCGGGCGGCGCTGTGTGAGGTGCTGGGCTGCTCGGAGACTGAGTTGCTGGCCCCGGCGGGAGCCGGTACCTAAAGGATACGGGAGAAAGGAGGGAATGTCCATGCCGAAGGGCAGCGGAAACATCTATCAGACCGCCCGTAAAGCGGCGGGGCTGACGCAGGAAGCGGCAGCGGAACGGCTGGCGGTGAGCGACACCAGTATACGGGCCTACGAGTCCGGGGAGCGTCTGCCGGGTGACGACGTGGTGGCGCGGATGTGCGCGGTGTACGGGGTGCAGTACTTAGGCTTGCAGCACTTGCAGCTGAAGACCACGCTGCTGCCGGCGTGCATCCAGACGGCGCAGCCGGAGCCCCTGCCGATGGCGGTGATCAAGCTGGTGCGGCGGGTGATGGCCTTCGCGGAGGCGCACCGGAGCGACCAGCTGATGGCTATCGCCGAGGACGGCATTATCGATGAGGCGGAGCGCCCGCGGTTCGACGAGATCGCGGCGGAGTTGGGAGACATCGTGCAGGCAGCGCTGGCGCTGCAGTACGCGGAGGAGGTGTAGATATGCCGAGGACGAAACTGAGCGCCAAGGCGGACGCGGCGAAGGACATGGCCATACGCATCCGGGCGCAGGCCTACGCCATCCACGGCGGTCTGGACGGGGCGGCCAGGGCGGCGGGCATGAGCCGCAGCACCATCTACGCCCGCATCAAGGACCTGCCCAGCTGCTCCGGGAAGGAGATCGCGGCCATCGCCCGCGTGACGCGCATCCCCAAAGAGGAGCTGTTCGCCCTGTGGGCGAAGGCCTGCTGAGGGGAGGTGAGGGCATGGAGATCTGGACGATGGCGGTGCAGTACCTGTGCGCGGCTGCCGGCGCCGCGGCGGTGGTCCACTGGGTGGACGGCTGCGGGCGCAAAAAAAGAACGCCTCCGAAGGGAAGTCGGAAGCGTTCCGTGACAGGTACGAGGCGTTGACCTCGTGAGAACATCATCAGTATACCACAGATTTTGACGTTCGCAAGAGGTGAGGACAATTTTATGGCAAAAAAAACAGAGGCGCCCGGCTACTGGGCCGTGATCCCGGCCACGGTGCGCTATGACGACAGGATCCCGGCGAACGCCAAGCTGCTGTACGGGGAGATCACGGCCCTGTGCGACCGTAAGGGGTTCTGCTGGGCGAAAAACGAGTACTTCGCGGCGCTGTTCGGCTGGTCGGCGGACACGGTGACGCGGCTGATCCGGAAGCTACGGGACGCCGGGTATCTGGACGTGGAGATGGTGCCCACGGCCAGCGGCAGCGAGAGGCGGATCTATGCCGGTGTGCACACGGGGGGTGTCGGCAAAAATGCCGAGACCCCTGTCGGCAAAAAAGTCGGGGGGGTGTCGGCAAAAAAGTCTACCCCCCCACAATATAAAGTGAACAATACAGTAGAACATACCCCCCTTACCCCCCAGGGGGTTGGGCGTGGGCAAAAGGGTGGGCACAAGGACGCGCCGGACTGGAAGCCGGAGAGGTTCGCGGGGCTGTGGGACTACTACCCCAGGAAGGGGCGGAAGAACAAGCAGCGGGCCATCCAGGCGTGGGACAAGCTGGAGCCGGACGACGCGCTGATCGACACCATGGCGCGGGCGCTGGCGAAGCTGAAGGCCACGGAGGAGTGGCAGCGGGATATCGGCATCCCCCATGTGGCCACATGGCTGAACGGGGAGCGCTGGCACGACGCCGACGAGCTGGACGGGCCGGATGATCCGGGCGGCGAGGAGGTGACGTTCGGATGGCAGACGTAGACAAACGGTTTGACGGCTGGCTGTTCGCGGAAAACGCGGTGCTGGGCTCGCTGCTGATCGACGAGAAGGCGGCGCCGGCTATTCTGGCGGCGGTGGACGCCGGGGACATCCAGCAGGAGAAGAACCGGCAGATCTATCAAGCGGCCCGCGCTCTGATGCTGGCGGGTGCGCCGGTGGATCCGGTGCTGATCCGGGACAAGCTGGGCCAGGGCATAGAGGGGCACATCCTGCAGCTGATGGAGTCCACGCCCACCAGCGCCAACTGGCGGGAGTACGCCGAGGTGATGCACCAGCAGGCGGCGATGGCCCGCATCCGCGCCATCGCGGAGGAGCTGACGGCGTGCGTGAACGTGGACGAGTGCCGGGAGCACATCGCCGCCCTGGGACAGGTGCTGGACACCGGGAAGGGCGTGGACGCCTGGTCCATGCGGGAGGCCATGGAGTACTTCATGGCAGCACAGGCCGACCAGGAAAAGGCGGACTACATCAGCTACGGCATCCGGGAGCTGGACGAGGGCACCTACACCGAGAAGGGCGACGTGGTGGTGCTGGGCGGCGAGCCCTCCAGCGGCAAGACAGCCCTGGCGCTGGCCATGGCCTATCACATGGCCAAGGAGCGAAACGTGGGGTTTTTCAGCCTGGAAACGGGCAAGAAGAAGCTGACGCAGCGTCTGGCCACGACGGTGATCGGGCTGGACTTCAACGCCGTGAAACGGAAACAGCTGCAGGAAGCGGACTGGCAGCGCATCGCCAACGACAGCGGCGAGGTGATCTCCCGGTCGCTGACGCTGATCCAGGGCAGCGGCATGACCGCCAGCCAGATCCAGAGCGTGAGCCGTTCCTACGGCTTCGACGTGATCTTTATCGACTATGTGCAGCTGGTGACGCCGGAGGGCGATCCCCGCGCCGGCAGCGCCCAGGCGTTCGCCGGGGTGTCCCGTGCGCTACATACCTTCGCCCAGAGCAGCGGGACGCTGGTGGTAGAGCTGGCGCAGCTGGCCCGGCCCCAGAAGCAGGGCGGCTGGAAGGAGCCGAATATGCACGACCTGAAGGAGACCGGCCAGCTGGAGCAGGACGCGGACATCATCATGCTGCTGTACAGGCCGAAGCCGGGGACGGAGATCTACGGCGCGCCCTGCGACGTGAACCGGACGCGGTTCCTCAAGATCGACAAGCAGAAGGAAGGCCGGTTGGGCCGGTGGCCGCTGCACTTCGACGGCGCTCACCAGCGCTTCGCTATCATGGCGGGGCCGGACGGACGGGCGGCCATGCAGAAGTATGTGGACGCGGGCCGCGCCGCGAAGCAGAGGCCGCGGGAGCAGTCGCCGGGGCAGATCGGCATCCATGAGCTGGCGGAGGATGATCCCAACGTGCCCTGGGGCAAGGAGGAGTGAGATGCAGGCAGGCGAGACCATCATGCACAAGCCCTTTGTGCTGCGCTACTGCAAGGACGGTCTTGAGGGTGTGACGAAGGCGGTGCCGTGCAAGGTGCTGTGGGTACACCCGGAGGGACGGTTCGCGGTGCTGGAGCGCGCCAACGGGCTTTACAAATACCGGGAGTGCATCCCGATCGTGAGAACAAACGAAAGAGAGGAACGAGGCAATGAGAACGATAGCGGTAATGAACTTGAAGGGTGGGGTGGGAAAAACCGTAACCGCCCTCACTTTGGCCGACGCGCTGCGCCGCGCCGGGAGGACTTCAGTGATCGTTGACTGCGACGGACAGATGAGTCTGACGCGGTTCTACTTCCCGGATCTGGATCCGGACAACGCGCCCACGGTGGCCGACGTACTGCTGGGAGAGAGCGAGGCAGTGTGGAGCGACAACACCATCCCGGTGGACGGCGAGGGCAAGGTGCAGCTGCTGCCGGGCAGCAGCGCCCTGTATGCCCTGGACGTGAAGGCGCTGAAAAGCAGCATCCACAGCATCCACTCGCTGCGGGACTTCAGGGACGCGGCGGCGCAGGACGGCGTGGAGTACATGATCTTTGACTGCCCGCCGGGCTTCACGGCGGCCAGCTGCGCGGCGCTGATGGCCGCGGACGAGGTGGTGATCCCCATGGTGGTGGACGGGTTCTCCATGTGGGGCGTGAGCGACATGGCGGCGCAGATCCACGGCATGAAGGCCGCCAACCCCGGCATCAAGGTGGCCGGCGTGCTGATCTGCCAGTGGCACAACAGCGAGGTGGTGCGGCAGGGGGAGGCGCTGCTGCGGGCGCTGAGCCTGCCGGTGTTCACGACGGTGATCCGCCGGACGGAGAAGGTGCCGGAGAGCACGTTCCAGCGGCAGCCGGTAATGGACTACAGCCCCAGGAGCGCGGCGTCGCTGGACTACCGGGCCTGGGTGTGGGAATATCTGCGAGAAGGAGGCGTGAGCGATGGCGAAGAAGTTTGAAATGGGCGACTACCTCAAGACGCTGGCGCCGGTGTCCGGATCGGACACCGGGCGAGAGCAGATCGAGTACATAGACGTGGACCTGCTGGACCGGGATCCCAACAACTTCTACGACCTCAGCCAGCTGGACGCGCTGGCGGACAATATCGCCACCGTGGGCCTGCAGCAGCCCGTCCGGGTACGCGACGGCCAGGACGGCCATGTGGTGATCGTGTCCGGACACCGGCGCACGGCGGCCATCCGCAAGCTGGTGGCGGAAGGGCGGACAGATCTTCGGGAGGTGCCCTGCATCCGGGAGAAGTCTGCGGGCTCCGCAGCGCTGCAGGAGCTGCGTCTGATCTACGCCAACAGCGACACGCGGGACCTGTCCTCGTCGGAGATCAGCCGGCAGGCGGACCGTGTGCGGGCGCTGCTGTACCAGCTGCAGGAGGAGGGCCACGAGTTCCCCGGACGGATGCGGGACCATGTGGCAGAGGCCTGCAAGATCAGCCGGACGAAGCTGGCGCGGCTGGACGCCATACGGAACAATCTGGCACCGAACATCCGAAAGGCCTACTGGGACGGACCGAAAGAGAAGAACCTCACGGAGAGTACTGCCTATGAGCTGAGCCGGCTGCCGGCGGAAATGCAGAACGGCATCGTGAGTGCCTACACGACCTACGCCGGCAGCAATAGCTACGGGCTGCGGTATCTGAGCGCCGACACGGTGACGCAGATCGCCAAGGAAGCGGAGGAGATCAGAAGCCGGAAGACCAAATGTCCGTGCGGCGGCAGCTGTACCTACCAGGAGGGGCAGATCGCCCGCGTCATGGATCGTCGTGTGAAGGACAAGTGGTGCTACAACCCCTGCAGCGGGAAGTGCTGCGGAGAGTGCCGCAATCTGGAGAGCTGCAAGTCGCCGTGCCCCAAGACGCGGGACAAGCAGAAGGAGCTGAAGGCGCAGTCCAGGGCGCAGAAGCGGCAGGAGGCGGCGGACCGGCAGGCTAAGGAACGCCCTGCGGTGGAGCGCATCACGTCCCTGTGGCAGCGGTTCAGCTGCCTGCGGGAACAGGCGGGGCTGACGGCGAAGGAATATTTTGAGAAGATCGACTGCCCCTATGGCCGCCCGGCGCATGACGCGGAGGAGCATGAGGCGGGACGGAAGATCGACGCGCACACGGAGCTGCCCTATGGCTACAACGTCTATCTGTCGGACATCAATCGGTGGCTGACAGCGGCGGAGGCGCTGGGGTGCAGCGTGGACTATCTGATGATGCGGACCGACGAGCCGCGCACGGCGGACGAGGTGGCCACGGTTCCGAGGCCCTGCGCCGGTCAGACGTCGCTGGCAGCGTGGATGCCGGGCGGGACGACGCCGGCGGCGCCCTGCGACGCGGTGGCGGACTTCGACCTGGGCGACGGCAAGACGATCCGAGTGACGTGCTACTGGGACGGCGAGGACTTTCTGTTTAAGAAGGGGAAGGAGATCATCAACGCGGATGTGGTGCGGTGGCTGGCGCTGCCGGACGTGGAGAAGGAGGAAGACGCATGATCGAGGTAAAGTTGGATAGGGGCGCGGGTACCATATCCTTCGGCGGCAGCGGACAGGAGGTCGCCGCCGAGATCGGGATGATCGTCCGGGAGCTGTATGTGCAGCTGTACCGGAACGCGGGCCCGCTGGTGGCCAAGGGCTGCAAGGCCGTGATCCTGTCCCTACTGGGGGAGAAGTCGCCGGTGTGGGACGTCAACGCGCCTGGGGCGCAGTCGGCGATGTATATGTCCGGAACGGCAGCGGAGGCTATGCTGGAGCGCATGAGGCGCGCTGAGGGGGGGCGGCAGCATGACAAGGATTGATCTGACAAAGGGCCAATGCACCGCCCTGGCGGCCTATCTGCGGGGCAAGGTGACGAGCCATGCGGGCGCGAGCTATGACGACGTGGAGCTGTGGGTGCTGGCGGTGCGGGCGCTGGAGCAGGCGGAAGACCTACCGGAGGAACGGGGCGTTCCTCCGGTACCCCCCCCTAAAGCCATAGCCGCGGCGCCGCTGCCCCTCCCAACGGAGGGCGCAGTGCGAAAGATGGCGGAGCCCGTTGTGCCCGCCACGAAGTCGGAGGCTCCGCCTGCGGCGACGAAGCGGGGCGCACCGCCCACGGCGGAGTTTAAGCGGGCGACGCTGGAGAGGCTGACGGCCTACCGCGGGAAGGGCGGGTTGACGAGTCTGGCCCCTCTGGCGGCGCTGTGCGGTGAAGCGGATGGCAAGCGGATCAGCGCTGAAATGCTGGCCCGGATGCTGAACCGGGAGAAGATGTCAATTAACGTCTGGCGGGCGGTGTCTGCCGGGCTGGATAAGATGGACAAGAAAAGCGGAGGTACGAACAATGGCAAAGACGACTGAGTTGGTGGAAAGCCTGCGGTGCACCATCACGCCGGGCGGTCCTGCGGATGACAAGGCGTGCGAGAACTGCGCCTATGGCCTGCGGGAGGAGTTCGGCGG
>CALDMA010000197.1 GCA_937915075.1 uncultured Oscillospiraceae bacterium | reverse complement strand
TTTTCCCATTTCTGCGAGGGTGTTTCCTTGGAGGTGGCATACTGAGCAGGACAGTCTGCACAATCCTTGTCGAATGCGGATACTGTTCCATCGAACTGAATCAGCCGAGTTGTAGGCTCCGGCTTATCAATGATGGTCTGCTCCTCAAATTTTTCAGTTCTGAAGCCACTGTAATAGCTCCGAACACGAGTGCCGTCTTCCATACTGAAACGCTCTGTGTAGTCATGGAAATAGTTCTTCAACTCTTCTTTGAATGCTCGCTGGCTGAGGGGATACGCGACCTTTGCTTCCTCATTATAGGTCTTATACATCTCCCAGGCAGCCTTGAGCGAAGTGCCGTCTTCGCGCTTGAAGACAGGGTAGGAATCAACGATGTAGTTGTAGAAGTCATTGGAGGCTCCCAACATGGCAATCGGAATATAACCGTCGTAGTAAGCGGGATCTTCCAGATAGACCTCTTGACAGTGGTAAGCAATCGGGCCAAGCTCAAACGGGATATGCTTCATGATGGTCTTATACTCATTCGGCTCGACCTTATCTCCCGTAGGAGAAACATCAATCAAGCGTCGAATCAGACCGGATTTGGCGTCCGTAATACGAACCGGCTTGTTCGTACCCATAAAGAGAAAAGCCTTAAAGCGGTTGGCGTAAGTCGATTTGAACTTTTCGTTCACCGTCATCAGCTCGTGCGAGACAAGGCTGTTGAGCCTCGTGTTGTCCTCGATACGGGACAGGTCACCATCATGCTGAATAGCAACCAGTGGGTTCGTCTTGAACGCCTCCAGCGCAAATGCGTTACTCGAAGAACCGAGAGCCTTGGCATCGAATACCGAGTAGTAACCCTCGAAGAGCTGCTGAATGATGTTGAGCACTGTGGATTTACCAGTACCAGCAGCGCCATAAAGCACCATGAACTTTTGTAGCCTTTTGGAGTCACCCGACACGACCGAACCAATAGCCCATTCGATCTTGTGCCGTTCGGCAGGAGAGTACAGAACGCTCATGAGCTTGTCATAAGAGTTCGCCTCGCCCTGCTCAAGCGGATAGTTTAGCATCTTGCTGGCGTAGTCCTTCTTTCCCGTTTTGCTGTTTGAAAATATCAGTTTCTCGTCGAGCATGTGGAACTGGTCCTTCATCTGCTTCTGGCAGTATTTATGCCAGGTGTCGATCATTCCGGTTTCCGCATCCCACATGTGCATGACTCGATAATTGTCATCAAAACGCTTACAGTTTTCCTCGGCGTATCGGTCCAGTTCGCGGTCGATCAGGTCAACCGCATCCTGTTCATCAGTCGACCACAATCCCCGTTCCTCAATCCAGATAGCGTAGAAATCGCCGCCTCTAATCATGAGGTCGCTGCTTTTCTTGATGATAAACTTGGGATAGATCTCGATGATACCACGCTTGCCACTGCGCGTTGCAATCACCAAGAAGTCTAACATTGATTACTCTCCTTCGCCGCGCTCCAACTTCTTTACTCGAACAGAGAGCTGATAGACCTGCTCTTCCAGCTTCCTGCGCTCCACCTCGGTCGCTGCGGCAAGGACCACCGCCCCTACCGCAAGCAACTTGAACATCTTCGTGCTGCGAGCCTGCCGCTGCATCTGCTTGCAGAAATTCTTAGACGGCATGACCGTCACGAAAATATCATGCGTGATCGTATTCATGTTAAACTCCCTTCTCTGATGATCTCGTTGAGATAGCAGTTCATCTGATACCAGATTTCCATAGACCGCATATCAAACCGAGGATTACGGATTGTGAACAGACCGCCCTTACCATCCGGTGCATAGTCGTGATCCATGAAACGGTCGAGGATTTCATCGACTCGAACAGGATCAAACCGAGCATCACTCATGGAACCAAGACCCAGGCTGACAAGCATATTCCAGAACCATTGTCCGGTGCGGTTTCCAATGTCAGGGTCTTCCATGATGTGCTCTTCGCAGCGAATGGCAAGGGCGATCATCATTTCAAGGATGCTGCAAGGCCGAATATCAAGGCAGTTGGCAATTACAGCATCACGATAGCCTTGCTCGCGACCGAACCGATACCTAAGCTCGATGCCATCCTCGGCCCGGTTGCCATCCATCGGAATCGTGTACGCAAACTCCGTGTCGTGGAGCTTGTAGAACAATCGCCGGTAGGACTTATTAGAATATCGGTCGTCGACCACGAGCCGGTACGTCCACTCGAAATATGGATCGTTA
>CALDMA010000196.1 GCA_937915075.1 uncultured Oscillospiraceae bacterium | reverse complement strand
GCAATTACTGTGAGGGCGTTGTACTCCGCGACCGTACCGAACCACATACGGACTTCGTTCCCGCTGTTCTCGTCCACGAGCCGCGTTACGCGGATCCCGGTGTCAACGTAGGCGGTCCCGTCCCACGTCAGCCAGTGTAGGTTGTCGCCGACGATCGGCGGATGCGCCGAATAGCTCAGCGTCTTGTCCCGTGCTGCCTCCGCTGCCGTCTGCGCTGTCTTGGCGGATTTCTGCGAGATCTCCGCATTCTCCGCCGACGCTGCCGCAGAGGATTCCGACGACGCTGCCGCCGTCATGCTCTTCTGCGCGTCCTTGGCGTAGATTTTGGACTCATCCCGGTAGGATGACGCATCGTCCGCCGCGCTCATCGCAGCACCCGCCGCACTCTCAGCATCAGCCCGCGCGCTGTGTGCGCTGTTTTCGGCTTCCTCCGCCGCGGTCTGCGCCGCTTCGGCCGCTGCCTGCGCTTTCTTCGCCTCGGTCTCTGCCGCCTGCGCCTGCCCGGCCAGCCGTTCAGCTCTTTCCTTGGCGGACTCTGCTGAGGTTTTGGCCGAAACTGCCTCGTCTCTGGCCTTTTCCGCTGCTGCCTGCGCCGCTTCGGCCGCCTTGGCGTACCCGACAACGTTGTCCGCCGCCTCGTTCGCCCGGCCAGCCGCTTCGTTCGCCGCCGTGATGGCCTCGCCGTACTGCGCGATCCATTCCTTTTCCGTCATGATCGTGCCGTCCGCTTTGGTCGCCTCGCCGTGCTTCAAAGCGATCTGGTAGGCCGTCAAGTACCCGTCTTTCGGCGGGACCGGAAGCGGATTTTCCTGGTCACTCGGCGGTCCGGGGTACGGCGTGTAGGTCTCCGCCGGGATATTCCGTGTTTCGTCTCTGGTTGGCGGATTCGGGTAGCCCATCGCCGTCACCCCCAGGTGTTGTAATAAGTCCTCGTGTAATACCCAAGGAAGTCCTCCCAGTCCTGATCAAACGCCGCCTTGGAGTTGGACGCCTTGCTCGTTTCGTTGTTGAGCAGGTCGATCCGGTACGACAGGTAACTGAAATACAGTTTGTCATACGGCGCGACGACGATCAGTTCGTCCGTACTCTCCGTGTCCGTGTACTGCGTAATGCCGTCGTGGAACAGATGCAGAATGTCGGTCTGCACCATGCCCTCGACCTCGTTGAGAAAGCGCAGCAGTGCGGAGTCGTCGAACGTGTCGTGGGAGAATGCCTTGGTTTTTTTGAAAAAGTCGAGGCACTGCTTGACTGTCACAGTCTCTCACCCCTTACAGGGAAGACCCGCGGATAAATGCTTCCAGATTTGCCTCCTCCGTCTCTGCGTGTTCGATGACCTCGGCAATGTAGTCCGGGACCTCGACAGCCACGCCGCGCGGGATCCAGTATTTCTCACCATTGACCGATACCGGCATCGGGCCCGTGTCTCTGTCTCTCGGGAGAACCGGGAGACGAATCTTCACCATGTTTTTCTCCGTATTTTCGTTTTTGACCGTAGCCATGTTTGATTCCCTCCTGAAAAAATAAGGGGCGGCCGGAGCCGCCCCTAGATGGTTAGTTCGCCGCCGCCACAGAGGAGTAGGCCGAGCAGCACTCAACGCGGACGATGTAGTCCGGAACGAGGATCGCCGCCGTCTTGATGGCCTTCCAGCCGATCGAAGAACGCTGGTCAAGCGGGTCAGCCGTACCGGCGGAGCCCTTCTGCTTAATGATCGTCTGGAGGCCGCCGCCCGTGACCTCAGTGACGCCGTAGGCACCCGCGCCAAGGAAGATGCAGCCGAAGACCGCAAGGCCGCTCGGCGTGGTGGCGTCTTTCCAGATCTTCGCCTCGGTCGTCTCGACGAAGCGGACGTTGTACAGTTTGCCGATCTCACCCTCGAAGATGCTTTCCGGGTCGGCGTATTTGTGGACGTCGATCCATGCGTCGCTCGTCATGATGTCATAGGCGACGTAGGGGTGGATGATGCACACATAGCTGCCGTCAATGGTCGGCGCGTTCGCGGCCTTGAGCTGCGTCGCAGCCTGCGCAACGAGATCCGGCGTCAGCTTGCACGCCTCCGTGAGGTCGGCGCGCTTCGCGGCGGCCGTCGAGCCGTTCGGCGCGTAGATGACGTTCGTGCCAGCAGCGAGGACGTCGCGGGTGATCGTATCGAGCGTAGCGCCCGCCTGATTGCCGAGCGTCTTCGTCGCCTCGAGGATGATGTTGTCGATGGCCGTCAGCTCGAGGACGTCCGACACAGCGATGAAGTCGCCGTGCTGGCTGACCGTTGCCGTGATCGTCGAGACGGACAGCGCCGAGCCAGCGGGCGTGACGCCTTCGGTCAGTGCCGTCAGCGCCTTGTTGAGCTTCGCGAACTGGCGGAACTCAATGGTCTTGCCGCCACCCTGCGGGATAGGTCGCTTCTGGCCGAACTGGTCATGCACGAGCTTGGCCGTTGCCTGCTCGATAAGCGCCTTGTCGTAGAACGTTTTCATTTCCGCCGACAGCGTCGCCGTGCCGGTCGTCTGGACTGCAAAGAGCTGGAGGCTCTTAATGTAAAGGTTGGTCATCTTTCATTCTCCTTTCGCACTTTGGCGAGGGAGGTCAGAATGTGATTCTCTCTCCCATCGCCACGCGCTCGCGGATCTCTTTGATCTGCGCGCGCGTCAATTTGTTCGGATCGATCTTGGTGAGAGAAGCAGCCTGCCCGGAGCCGTTTTCGCTCGGCCGGGCGGAGCCGGATTTGATCGCGTTGACCGTGGCTTCCTGCGCCTTTTTGGCCGCGTACTGCATGGCTGCGGGCTGGATTTGGTCGCGGTGTACCGTCTCGAACGCGACCTGCATCGCATTCGGGAACCCGTTGTTCTCCAGCGTCCGGAGAAGCGTCTGGAACTGAGGATTGACGATCTCCGCGTCGAGGTCGAACGCCGGGTAGATAGCCTTGACCTGCTCGGCCTGCGTCATCCATGCCGCGATGCGCTGCTGTGCTTCGGCCTGCTGCGCGCTCTGCTCCTGCGCAGCCTTAAGCGCGGCGTTCTCCTGCTCAATGGCGTGGATCCTGCGCAGCTGGTCGACCGGGATTCCGGTGTCGAGTGATTCCTGCTCGAAATAGCTGTCGTCGGCTTCGACCGCCTTTTTCAGCGCATCGACGTCCGAGGCGTCTACCCCGTACTTCCGGCTCAAAAGATCAAGCACCGGCGTGAGCCCTTCGAGCTTCTTTGCCGTTTCCTCCGTGCCCTTGAGCCGTGCCTGCACGATCTTCTGCACCCGCTCGTTGAACGCGTCCTTGTACTCACCCTTGACAAGGTCGTCAAAGCTCGGCTTTGCTGCTTCTTCTGCTTTCTGCTCGGCGGCAGCAGTGCCTTCCGGATTTCCGGAGGCTACGCCCGTCTGGCCCTCGGCGTCAGAGCCTGTAGCGCCCGATTCGCCCGCAGCCGCGCCCTCGGCGAACAGCTGCAAGCCCAAGAATTTGATATAGTCCATTGTTTTCTCCGGCTCGTGCGGTGAGCCATCCCGTAACCTGTCCGTAAGGTGGACGACTCCGTTTATTCCTCGCGCGGCGTCCCGCGCGCATAAACCTTAATGCTCTGCGGATAGCTGGTCGACAACAGCTCAAATCCGCGATATACGGCATGGTAGATTGCCATCATGCCCGGCAGATAGACCTTTTCCGGGCGGCACGAGATTTTACCGTAGCCGTCCCGTAAATCGATTGTCGGCTCCTGCTCCATGTGCGTCTCTGCATCCAAAACGGCTTGCGCCAGTGTATAGGCAAGCGCCGTGCAGGCCGCGCACACAAGATCTGGAGCCATCCCGCTGTGGCCTGCCATCCGCAGCACAAGCAGCCCATTATCGCAGCGATAGGATACGTTGATCATACCTGCGCCCCTCCGCTGTTCGGGTCGCCCTGCTCCGCGACTCTCGCCCTGGCATTCCGGACGTTCGCGTGCTCCTGCTCCGTCTGCTGGATGTCCATCCCGAGATTCGGAGCCGTGCCGCCCTGTGTCTGCCCGCCGAGCACTGCCGCGTACTGCTGCGCCAGCTGCCCGGTCGGGTCGATTGCGCCTGTCAGCTGCAAAATAACCTGCTGAAGCTGCGCGATCTGGTCGGCCATCGTCTTGTTCTGCGTGACGACCTTGACGATCTCCTGCTTGCGGTCGAAGTCCATGCCCTTGAGCGCCGCGAGCGCCTGATCCGCCAGCTCCGGATTGAAGAATCCGAGCTGGTAGAACTGGATCATGAGCTCGTTCTGCGTCTGCTTCTGGTACGGGCTGGACTTCTGCGCCGTGACCTCAATATCAAACTCCGGCGTGCGGTACCCGTAGTCCGTCCCGAGGATTGTCTGCTGCTGCGGCCGGATGCCCGCGTTTGAGTACGTGGCAAACTGCATTTCGCCGTTCTCGCCCGTGATTCGGAACTGCCGCGGCTGGTCGTAGAACTGCCGGATGAGCTCGATGACCATGTACACGACCTCGCGGAACGCGCGGTAAGAGCA
>CALDMA010000195.1 GCA_937915075.1 uncultured Oscillospiraceae bacterium | reverse complement strand
GCCCCACACGCCCGCAAGGACGTTATAAAGCACCGCCAGCGCAGGCAGCGCAATGAGCGCCAGCCATTTCAGCACGTCGTAGACTTTGTTATTCAGCTCAAACTTCATTTTTCATTCGTCCTTTCCGGTCTTTCGACCGACGATTTTATCGGCAACGGCGATGACCGCCGTAAATCCGCACACAATGCCGCCCGCGCCGAGGACATACTCAAAGAGCGCGTCCCATTGCCACCCGTTGTAGGTGTAGACCGCGAGCGTATAGACGATGAACGCGGCAATAAAGACGGCGGCGATGGCGAGTATCTTGTTGCGCGTCCGCATCTTCTTTGACCGCTTCCCGCTCATACTGCGCCTCCCGTAAGGAGCCACGCCGCAAAAGCGCCGACGACGGCGTAAAGCAGCTTATCCACAAGGCCGTCCCAGCGCTTCGCGGGCTTCGCCGTCAGCTCCTTCACATCGGTTTTGATCTCGGTGATGTCGTTCTTCATATTGTCCTGATCGGTCGCAAGCTCCCGGACCGACAGTGCAAGGTCATTGAGGGCCTGCTGGTTCTCCTCCAGCTTCTCGATGCGCCCCTCATTGCGCAGCGAGCGGTCTTTGACCTCCTGCAAGGCGACCGCGAGATTTTCGTCCATAGGCGTTTCTCACTTTCTGCCGCTGTGCGGCTATTATTCGGTCGCTTCCGTCCAGCCGTACACGCCCGGCTCCCACACGTTGCCGTCCGCGTCGCTTGTCCAGTGCTTGCCGTTGTGGCTCACCTTGTCGCCCGCCGCATAGGCGTCGTGCGCGCCGATGGGCTGGCTCCACGCGGGCCACTCCTCCGCCGGGTCTGCCGCCGCGCTCCACAGGCTCGCGCTGACGTCCGGCGTCCAGCTCTCCTGCGAGGTGTGCGCCTGCACGCACTTGTAGAGCTTGCCGTTGTGGCGTCTGAGCTGCCCCACGGTGTAGGCGATGGGGTAGGTCCATTCGGCAAACAGCTCCGTGTGCTCGCTCGCAGTGGTCTCGTCGAGGGTACCGGCCTCGCAGAGGGCGACAAACGCAATGGCGCTCGTACTCTCCACGCGGGTCACGGCGTTCTTTCGGTCATTGACCTCGTTGTAGAGCGCCGCGTTGGTGCTGTTGCGCTCGGTGAACAGCCGCTTGAGGTTGCCGTGGATGCCGAGCTTCGGATCGTAGTTCATGATGCTCCCTCCTTATTCAAGCCAGATTTTCTTGATATTCAGCGTGGATTTCCCGCAGGTGTTCTGGGGCCATGCCCAGCAGAGATATGCAGAAAGATACCCAGGTGAGGTAAACGGCACAGCAACGGGAGGCAGCGGGGCGGACGCAATAGCGTTCTCTGCCACATAGCCCTTCGTCTCATCTACGACAATATTTGTGTCCGCATCACGAGTTTTCTCCGTTATCGCGATAGAACCGCCAAGCATAGAAGTCCCATTCGGGACAGGAATCGTATCATAAAACCTAAGCGTAAAATGCGGAAAGTTTATGACGGCGACTGCCAGATTTGCGCTATACTCGATGTTGATGGAACTGTAAGCCGAGAAGTCAACCTTGGTCTGCGTAAAGAAAGCGCACAGATCAATAGCACCAGAATGGTACGGCATTTCGAGCAGTAGGTTGTCGGAGTTTTTTACTCCGTTGCGATTTGTCCAAGTGTAGGAACCCGAACTATTGCAGAAGGTTCCCGTTGCCCAGCCGCCCGTCACATCCTCGCACTCGTCGCCCTCATTGTAGAGGTAGAGCCGATAGACCATCTTGATCTCGTACTCCGTGATGACGTCCACCAGCACGTCCTGCGTTGCCGTCCGGGTGCCGTTCGTGGCGGTGACCGTCCATGTGCCGAAGTCCCGGATGCCGTCGATGAGCCAGTAGCTGACAGTGGAGGGGACTTCTGTCCCTGCAGTAAAGACGCCCGTGCCGGCATTGGCGAAAAACGCTTCCGTCACAAGGTCGTACAGGCCGATGGCGCCGTCCGAGCTGCGCTTGGCGGGGATAAAATCGCGGACAAGCGTATCCCCGCTGTACACTTTACAGGCATAAAGCAAAACTTTGGCGTGTTCGAATGCAGTCCCGCCCTTGTTCGCTGCGAACAAATATGCGTTTTGGGCAGCGTCAAACGTGGCAGTCGGCAGCGTAACGGAAACGCTGGTCGATGTCGTGTATGTGCCGTTTCTCAGGCTAAGCTGCATACGGGTTCCAACAGAAATGCCGCCATTGTAACCTGTCGTGTTCCAGTCAAACACACCCGCATTACTTCCACTTTTGTAGGTGCCGATCCAGACGCGGATGTTTATAGACCCGTTCAACAATTTACAGCCGCCAAAAAAAGAACCAAACTCGCCGCTCGTAGTAGAAACAGGTGATTTGCATACGAAGTCCATTTCGACGCCGAGGCTGCTGTCGATGTTCACGCCCGTGTCGATATATTGCGTCCCCGTGCTCTCGATGCTCTCCAGCTCCGTGTACCCGCTCGGCAGGCCGTGCGCCGCGGGGTTCGGAACCGTCACCCACTTCGCCGTTTTGGTCTTGCTGCCCATCGCCGCCGTCACGGTGTCGCTCTGCGATAGCCCCGTGACCTTGATGCTCGCCGCGGGAACGGTCAACGTCCCGGTGATGGGCGCGCCGTCCTTGCCGTGCGCGGTAAAGCCCTCAAGCAGCGTGTCGGGAGTAACGGTGTCCCCGGTCAGATCAAGCAGGACCGTGCCGTCGCTGAGCTGGACTTTGCTATTAGCCATG
>CALDMA010000194.1 GCA_937915075.1 uncultured Oscillospiraceae bacterium | reverse complement strand
CCGGTAGCCGGTATTCGTCGCCGCGGACTGGTCGCCGGTATTCGTCGCTGCGGACCGGTAGCCGGTATTCGTCGCTGCGGACTGGTAGCCGGTATTCGTCGCCGCGGACTGGTCGCCGGTATTCGTCGCTGCGGACCGGTAGCCGGTATTCGTCGCCGCGGACTGGTAGCCCGAGGTCGACGCCGGTTCGCCAGAAATTTTGGACTTGATGTATTCCACACTCGCCTTTACAATCCCGACTATTCCGATTTCGGCAGATATCTTGATATGCTTCGCACACACCTTGCTATCTCCTTTCCTCTCGGCAGATACGTCGTCCAGCTCGACTTCGCAAAATCGGCTATCCGTCGGGGGATAGTAGCCGAAAACATCGAGCGGGTATTCGCACGCATGGAATCCTCTTTCGCAGAGCTGCGCATTCTCTTCGGTGTACTCGCCGCCGATTTCGTACTGAAAATCGCGGCATTTCAGATTTTTATCAAAGCCTTTATATGCTTTCATTTTTATCCTCCCTTATGTCTCCGCCCCACTGCGCGGCCATAGCTTGGGCGATGCCTGGAAAAGTCTTCGCCCTGTTCTTTGCACGATCTGTGGTAAACATGCCCTTGTACTGCTCCCCGTGTCCCCCGCTGTAACTTCCGCTTGGACACCACGTCGCAACAGGCTCCACGATGCAGGTCGGCTCAAGCGGCTGGACGCCGCGCTCCCATAGTAGCGTCTTTTTGCTGTACTCGTGCCCATACTGGTACGGCTGGATCGCTTGTGTCGGCGGCGGATAATCAAAAATCTTGCTTGGCGTAGGATTCTCGATCACGACTTTGTCGCAGTCTGCCGCCCACACCGCGAGGAAAAGCGCTTTACCGCACAATCCCTCGTAATACCGTGTGAGGTTGAGTTTCCCGCCCTTGTACAGGTGCCGCGCTCCGGCGTTGCTCGTCTTGGTGCAAGGCACGAATGCGATGATCATGTCCCACTGCTCGACCTCATGCACCTGTCCGTCCATCGTGGTCACTTGCCCCCCCATGATGGCTTTCAGCGCATCGCCGAGGACGTGCCATTCCGGCCGCCCGCCGCTCGGCTCCTGTATATCACAGCTATACGCCTCGTGCCCTAACGCGCGGAACGCTTTGCAGACTTCTTGCGACTCCTCACAGGCTATCAGCACTCTCATACGTCGTCCTCCCCCATCAGCTCGTCCATCTCCATCTGGCCGGGGAGCACACCGTCCTCCATCCACCAGTGATAGATGTCAAGACCAGTCGTCCCAATCCTCCACGATCCGTCCATCCTCCCGCGCCGCTCTCGCTCGGCGAGCATGCGGTCAAAAGCGCTTATGTAGAGCTTTTGGTATTTGGGGTACCTCGCAAATTCTGCATATCTTGATTTCCCCGCTATGGGGCAGCCGATGCAACCGACGCGCTTAAAGCCGCACCCATACAGCGGGTTGATTGGGATTTTCTCGGACTTGATGTAGTCCCAAACGTCCGTGTCCGTCCAGTCGATGATTGGATTGCACACGCTTTTTCGCTTTTGCATACATCGCTCGAAAAGTTTCCGCCTGTCGTCATTGTCGTTTGCCAAAATTATACGTTTCGCCTTATCTTTGGCGGTCGCCTCGTACACTCCGCGGCTGTTTTTCCTGCTTGTGCTCTCTGCCCATCTGACACCCGTCGTAATCATGCGGCCAGCCCCCCCCTGCTCCTTGAGCACATCGCAGCAATAGCGGACTAATCGTGTCGGCGGCATGAGCTTTTGCGGAATCAGCGCCCACATGGACGTTGGCTTGCCTTTGTATGTAGGGTAATTGATCGTACATTTGATCCCGAGCGCTTCGAACCGCTTAAACTCCTCCCGCACAAAGCGTACCGTCTCCGGCGCGTCGGCGGTCGTGTGGTGGTGCTGCACCTCGAAATTGATGCCCGCACGCTGTGCCAGCGCGACACACACGGAGCTGTCCTTTCCGCCGGAGGTCGTGACGATCAGCGGCGCGTGGTAAAACTGCTCGCTCATCTGCGCAGCCGCGCGGAGCCGCTCGAGCGCGGTTTGCTCTTTATCCATCGTTTCGCTCCGTCTGCGCATCGAATGGACTGTACCCCGTCGCCAGCTCGCACCCGCAAGCCGCGTAGCCTGCCATATCCACAAAACTGTCCGCCTTTGCCTGATACGCCGTCGCCACGCGTCCGGCCTTAAAAAGCACCATCATCGTTGCGACGTCGCTCGGCAGGATCTCGATGTCGTCTTTTTTGGTCGCAGCCTGTAAATACGTCTGCCAAAGCTGCGCGATCACCGTAAAATTCTGCTCCGGCTCGCCGTACTGCTGATTCCTATCTGTGCATACGCACTTTTTCGCCTCGTCGAGGCACATTTCACGATTCATTTTTTCTCCTTCCCGCGGAAATTTTCCGCTACATCGTCAAAGCACACCGGCACGGCCTTATGCAGCTTATCCAGCAGCATCAAGGCCACCTCCCGCATCTGCGGATGCGCCGCCTTGTCGCAGCGTAGCTTTAAAAAGTGACGCCACTCGCGGATGTTGGCCGTCATCACAAGCTCGGTCTTTAGACTGTTCGGCAGGACAGCGCGGGCTTCCTGCGGCGTGCATCCGCATCCAAGCAGTTCAAAATACGACTTTTCTGCCATCCTGCAGGCCACTTTCCAATACTGCCAGCCCTCGGTGCCCTCCACCAGATAAAGGGGGCGGATGACTGTAATTTCTCCGCCAAACCCATCCTTGGAGTAGTTGCAGTAGCGGGTACTCTCTTGGCAGTAGCTCGCCATCCGATGCCGCACGATCTCGTGCGACACGCCGCGGTCGCAGGTAAACTTGACCGTGATCGACGCGTGCTCAAGCACCGCCTCGTGCCCGCGCTTGATGATCCCGGCGATAAACTTTTCCGCCGTCCCGTCCGCGATTTTGTCCTCCGACTTGTAGCAGACGCGGCCGCACCGCTCAAGGTGCTCTAAAATCCCGTCCGTCGGCGTCATGATCTCGACGCCCGGTTTGATGATCCTCATTTTTTTCTTCCCTCCTGCTCCCGGCACGCCGCCACATACTTCCCGTATGTCATGTGATGCGCCCGCGCCGCCGCGTTGATTTCTTCCAGCGTCATCCGCTTTTTAGGCTTTTCCGGCGCAGGCGTTTTTGGCTTGTCCTGCACAAGCCCCTGCTCGCGCTTGATTTTTGCCAGCCGCGCGATGACCTCTCCCCGTTTCATCCCGGCCGTGCATACCGGGCATGACGCCCGCTTGCCGATCCGGAACTGGTACGCGCCCTGCTCCTTCTCACTCCCGCACTTCGTGCAGACGCATCGCCACTTCGCGCTTGTCCCATACGTCCCGACGCGCTCGACGGCCATGTAGTCGCCGACAACCTGACCGGCGATGTCAACCGCCCGCTCGACCGGCGTCTTGCCGCACTTTCCGCAGCTTCTCCGCGTCCCGCTCCGCATGGCGTAGCCTACAGCCATCACTTCGCTTCCGCAGTCGCAGCGGCATCGCCAAACGTAGTGGCCGTGCTTGTCTTTTCCCACACGCTCAAGGACGGTCAGCTTTCCGAATTTCTGCCCTGCCAGATCAAGTGCTCTCGGCATTCAGGCCACCTCGATTCTCACGCGGATGCACTCGTCGGCGTGAAATTTACTCACGCGCTCGACGTAGAATCTCCGGTCGTCGTTTTCCAGCAGCCAGCCCTTGAGCGCGTCGACGATGAGCTTTTCGACGACTGCGTGGTTGTCAATGTCCATTCGGTCGCAGTGCCAGAAGGTGATGCGCACGGGCTTGGTGAAGGGCAGGCGGCTGACGTGGTCTCTCAGCAGCACCGCCGTCACCGTGTCGTGCATCCGGTCGGCGTTTTCTTTCCTCCGGCTCCAGTGCATCCCAGCGTAGTACGCGTTAAGCCCGTAGGCTTTGCAAAACTGGCTTTTGTTGCGGGGATAAGGGATCCGGAGTTCAACCGGCTGCGTCCTCCCCGCGGCAGGCTTTTTGCCGCCTGCCCGAGCTTTCTTGCTTTCACTCAAGGCTGTCCCCTCTCTTGTGCAGGCGGGCGATTGCCTCCCGCTCGTAGTCTCCCGGCGTTCCAATGGCCGGGTTCGTCTTCGGCCGCGCCGGGGCTGCGCCTTTCGGCGCTTCATGTTTTTCCCAAGTCAGGAATTTCTGCTTCCAATTGCGGACGGGGTTGCCCTTGGCGTCCTTCCAGCCACCCGCGTTGTAGTACTCCCAAAACTGCTTCGGGTCTACCGTGCTCCCGCGCTCTCTGGCGTACTCGATGACTTCCTCGAGCGTTGGGGGCGTGAAGCGCTTGCGCGCGCTATCTCTCTTGCCATCGATAGATGGCAGAGTATTGGTTTCGGTATAGGTATCGGTTTCGGTATTGCCATTTTTGCCATTGGCGGCGATGGCTTTGCCATTTTTGCCATTAGC
>CALDMA010000193.1 GCA_937915075.1 uncultured Oscillospiraceae bacterium | reverse complement strand
CTGCATCACCCCCTTTCGCAAGGGAGTGGCTAACCGCCGCAATACAACAGCGTCCCTCAAAACGATTGTATCATATCACACAAAAAAGTCAAGCCCTCCCGGTCGGGAGGGCTTGACGCGCATTCAGCGCGGGATGCGCAGGCAGCGGTAGGTGCTGCTGTGCGCGTTGAGTGCCGGCTCGTCCGCCGGACGGGGCCACGCCCTCCCGAGCTGCTTTAGGATGCGGCAGGTCTTAGCGTGCGCCATGTCCATCAGGTCCAGCACGCGCTCGCAAGGCGTGCGGTCATCCGGTCGGTACGGCGCAAAGGGCACCTGGGGTTCCGCTTTTTTCATGTCCTCACCTCCTCCCCTTTTGCGTCGTCGGACCGGCGCGAGGCACACATCCGTGCAACCGAAACGAAAAAATTCAAAAATAGATAACAAACCCTTGCGGTTCTGTGCTATAATCAGCACAAATATATCACCAAAGGAGATGCCGCTATTATGGCAAAGAAACAATTCAAAGCAGAATCCAAGCGCCTGCTCGACCTGATGATCAACTCCATCTACACGCACAAGGAGATCTTCCTGCGCGAGATCATCTCGAACGCGAGCGACGCCATCGACAAGCTCTGCTACCTCTCGCTGACCGACGACAAGGTCGGCCTTGACCGCGGCGATTTCAAAATCGAGATCACCGTTGATAAGGACGCGCGCACGCTGACCGTAAGCGACAACGGCATCGGCATGGACAAGGACGAGCTGGAGAACAACCTCGGCGTCATCGCCTCGTCCGGCTCGTACAAATTCCGTCAGGAGGCCGAGCAGAAGGAGGACATCGACATCATCGGCCAGTTCGGCGTGGGCTTCTACTCCGCGTTCATGGTCGCGGACGAGATCACGGTCGTCACAAAGAAATACGGTGCGGAGACCGCCTACCGCTGGCAGTCCTCCGGCGCGGACGGCTACACCGTCACCGAATGTGAGAAGGACCGCGTCGGCACCGACGTCATCATGCACCTCAAGGCGGACACGGACGAGGAGAAATACTCCGAGTACCTCGACGGCTATCGGCTCTATGAGCTGGTAAAGAAGTATTCCGACTACATCCGCTACCCCATCCGTATGCTGCGCCCGACGCGCAAGGTCAAGGAGGGCAGCGACCCCGAAAAGCCCGAGTACGAGTATGTGGACGAGATGACGACGGTCAACTCCATGGTGCCGCTCTGGCAGCGTCCACGCGGCGAGGTGACGGACGAGGAATACGAGAAGTTCTACCAGTCCATCGCTCATGCCTTCGACAAGCCGCAGCGCGTCATCACCGCGAGCGTCGAGGGCGCCGTGACCTATAAGGCGCTGCTGTTCATTCCCTCGCAGCGGCCGATGGACTTCTACAGCGAGGGCTATGAAAAGGGCTTGCAGCTCTACTCCGCGGGCGTGATGATCATGGATCACTGCGATGCGCTGCTGCCGGATTATCTGCGCTTTGTGCGCGGCGTGGTGGACTCCCCCGACCTGAGTCTGAACATCTCGCGCGAGCTGCTGCAGCACGACCGTCAGCTCAAGGTCATCGGGAACAGTCTGGAAAAGAAGATCCGCGCCGACCTTGAAAAGCTGCTGCGCGACGACCGCGAGGGCTACGAAGCGTTCTACGAGAACTTCGGCCGCGCCATTGGCTTCGGCATTGCCGGGCCGGACGGGCTGAGCCGCAAGGAGGCGCTGCAGGATCTACTGCTTTTCTACTCCTCGACGGAGAAGAAGCTCGTCGCCCTGCGCGAGTACGTCGACCGGATGCCGGAGAGCCAGAAGTACATCTACTACGCCGCGGGCGAGAACGTCTCCGCCATCGACCACCTGCCGCAGACCGAGCTGCTGAAGGACAAGAACTACGAGATCCTCTACCTCACCGGTGAAACGGATGAATTCGTTCTGCAAATGCTGGGCAAGTATGCCGATAAGGAATTCCGCTCCATCATCGACGGTGAGCTGGACCTCGGTGACGAGGAGAAAAAGGCCCTCGACGAAAAGCCGGAGCTGATGCAGTTCGTCAAAGAGACGCTCGGTGATAAGATCAAGGAGGTCCGCGTCTCCCGCCGTCTCAAGACGCATCCCGTGTGCATGACCGCGGGCGAGGGCTTGAGCTTTGAGATGGAGAAATACTTCAAGAGCTTCCAGATGCCCACGCCCGTCAAGGCCGACCGCATTCTGGAGCTGAACACCGACCATCCCGCCGTGCAGGCGATGGAGGCCGCCATGACCTCCGACCGCGCCAAGGCGGAGCTGTACGCGAAGATCCTCTACGATCAGGCGCTGCTCATCGCGGGCCTGCCGCTTGAGGACCCGAGCGAATACACCGATCTGGTCGCAAAGCTGATGAAATAAGGACTGCCCCGAAAACTCATTTTGGAGGACGCCGCTATGAAAAAGCTGTCCGCGCTGCTCCTGTCCCTGCTGCTCCTGCTCACCGCTTGCGGTACGCCCGGTACGCCGGACGACGCCGTAACGCTGCCGACCCCAAACGATGAGATATTGGTCGAGGAGGGGCTGCGCGCCGAGGATCTGCCCGAGGTCTGCCGCCTGTGGTTCGACCTTGCCGAGACCTCCGGCGCGGCGGATAAGAACAGCAAGCTCCCGCTTGCCTCCCGTGCCGACAAGGGCGCGTGCGACTACCTCGCCGTCCGTCTGCCGGACGGAACGTACACCGATCTCATTCAGGAGGGACAGCTATCCGAGGAGGGCGTCACACTCGACGGCTTCTCCAGCGGGGCCGCAAAGCAGGAAGGCTCCTACGGCCAGCTTGCGTGGAACGGCGAGCTGTACCACGCCTTCACCGTCTCCGCGGCAGACTGCACCCTCCCGAACCTCACCGCGCCGGACGGCGGCATCCTCCGCCTGAACATCTCCGGCGACTGCACCGTGGACGGCGGCGGCACAGAGTACGCCTGCTTCGAGGGCTTCGACTGCGTGCTCGTCACCGGCGGCGGTACGCTGACGGTCTCAAATGCCGCCGCCCTCGACTGCGGCGGCGGGGACCTCCCCATCCCCTCGCTGGTGCTTGACGGCGACGTGACGCTGCGCTGCGACGACATTCGCCTCGCCGCCACAAACACGGTCGACGTGCCCGCGCTTGCCGTGCTTGGCGGCACGCTCTGCACCGATATGCTCTGGCTCAATAACGGCGCGCTGGTCAACGCCGGCGGCACGCTCAGCGTGCAGGGCTCCGTGCAGGAGCTGACGCGCGCGGTGTTCCGCGGCGGCACGACGCTCCTCGGCGCAGCCGAGCAGAAGGCGGAATTTATTCTCTCCGGCGGCACGGCGCACCTTGCGGGCGGTCTCGCCGAGGGCTCGACCGTCGAGGGTGGCGCGGGCGTTTTTTCCGCGCAGAGCTTTTCCGGCGCGGCGGTCAATGATTATGGCGCCGGCGCTGTCCTATGGGACGGCGCGGACGGCTCCGCCTACCGCGGCGCCTATGGCTCTGGCTATTACCCGACGGACTACAGCCCGGAGTGGGCGGGCACGGTCTCCGGCGCGGCGTGGGACGTGCTGACGGTCGCCGATCCCTATGAAAACGACTGGTTCGCCGGTACGCTGACGCTGGAGAACACTCACGCGCCCGAGCTGCTGCCGTGGGGCGGAGCGCACCTGCGTGTCCTCGGCGAGAATACGGTCGATGGGACCATCGGCGGCACGGGCCTGCTCTTCACGGGCGGCGGTTCGCTCGCCGCAGGCGAGCTGAACGTTTGGGCATGGGGCAGCGTCCGCGCACCCCTCCTCGCCGTGCGGGACGGCGCGAACGTCCGCTGCGGCGCGCTGCACATGGGCAGCAATGCCGAGGAGAAGGGCACGCTGCTCGTAGAGAGCGGCGGCCTTGCAGTGGACGGTGAATTCTGGCTGCAGAATGCCGCGCTCGAAGTCACCGGCGGCGAGCTGACGCTCGCGGGCGACGCGAGCATCGACCGCGGCGAGGTACATATCTCCGGCGGCACCGTCTCGTTTGAGCATGGGCTGTGGCTCGGTGAGGGCGACATCGTCATCACCGGCGGCACCGTTATCGTTCCCGGCGGAGAAGCGGGTCTGACCGCTGAAAACGGCAAGGTCACCATTTTCGGCGGCACCGTCCGCGAACTGTGACAGCACAAGGGAAAAGAGGCGCGAGCCGATGTCGGGTGGTCGTAAAATAGTTAAGCCAAAATTTACGGCACTTGTCAGACGGAGTTGGCTAAACAAAGTTAGCGATACTTGGTTTGAGAACCAAGTATCGCTTCTCTTTGGCACGCCAGAGCGGATTCGAACCGCTGGCCTTCCGCTTAGGAGGCGGACGCTCTATCCAGCTGAGCTACAGGCGCAGGTACAGATTGCATTGTACCGCATCCGGGCGGCTCTGTCAACGGCAGGAGCGTGCAAAAAAAGTGAAAAAATCCGCGAAACACCTTGCAATCGGAAAAATAACAGCATATACTATTTAGGTTATTGCGGTACTTCCATTTCAGATACACACCTGCCGCCGGCAGGAAGGAGAGACAGACTATGCAGAACAACAAGCTTCGCAACGTCGCCATCATTGCCCACGTCGACCACGGCAAGACCACGCTCGTCGACGAGATGCTCAAGCAGGGCGGCGTTTACCGTGAAAATCAGGAGGTCGTGGACCGCGTGATGGACTCCAACGACCTTGAGCGCGAGCGCGGCATCACCATCCTTGCCAAAAATACCGCCATCCACTATGGCGATACCAAGATCAACATTGTCGACACGCCGGGCCACGCCGACTTTGGCGGCGAGGTGGAGCGTATCCTCAAGATGGTCAACGGCGTCATCCTGCTCGTGGACGCCGCCGAGGGTCCCATGCCGCAGACGCGCTTTGTGCTTTCCCGCGCGTTGGAGCTGGGTCACCGCGTGATCGTGGTCGTCAACAAGATCGACCGCCCCGACCAGCGCATCCACGAGGTCGTGGACGAGGTGCTCGAGCTGCTGCTCGACCTTGACGCCACGCCCGAGCAGCTCGACAGCCCCATGCTCTTCTGTTCCGGCCGTCAGGGCACGGCGAGCTATTCGCCCGACGAGCCCGGCACCGATCTCAAGCCGCTCTTTGATACCATCCTCAACTACATTCCCGCGCCCGAGGCCGATGTCGACCAGCCCTTCCAGATGCTCGTCTCCGCTATCGACTACAACGAGTTTGTCGGCCGCATGGCCATCGGCCGCATCGAGCGCGGCGCGCTCAAGCAGAACCAGGAGATCATGGTCTGCAACTACCACAACCCCGACGCCGCGCCGAAGAAGGCGAAGGCGGTCTCCCTCTACGAGTTCGACGGTCTGGGCAAGAAGCCCGTTACCGAGTCCACCGCGGGCAACATCATCTGCCTCTCCGGTATCGGCGACATCACCATCGGCGATACGATCTGCGCGCCCGAGTGCGTCGAGCCGCTGCCGTTCGTCAAGATCTCGGCCCCCACGATGGAGATGACGTTCTCCATCAACGATTCTCCCTACGCCGGCCGCGAGGGCAAGTTCGTCACCTCCCGC
>CALDMA010000192.1 GCA_937915075.1 uncultured Oscillospiraceae bacterium | reverse complement strand
CGGCGGTGGGCGCAGGGGTCCACGCATTTCTGCGTGCCGGCGATGTAGCCGCCGATGGGCGCGAGACCGCCGCCGGGATTTTTGATGAGGCTGCCGACGATCATGTCCGCGCCGACGTCGCTCGGCTCGACCGTCTCGACGAACTCGCCGTAGCAGTTATCGACCATGATGGTCACATCGGGCTTGACCGCGCGGCAGACGGCGATGGCCTCGCCGATCTGCGCGACCGAGAGCGTCGGGCGCGGCTGGTAGCCCTTGGAACGCTGGATGTGGATGAGCTTCGTTTTCGCCGAGATGGCGGCGCGGATGGCGGGAAGATCAAAGCTGCCATCCTCGAGCAGATCGACCTGCCGGTAGCTTACGCCGTATTCGGCGAGCGAGCAGGGCGAGGGACGGATGCCGATGACCTCCTCGAGCGTATCGTAGGGCCTGCCGGAGATGGCGAGCAGTTCGTCGCCGGGCAGCAGGTTCGCGCTCAGCGCGACGGCGAGCGCGTGGGTGCCGCAGGTGATCTGCGGACGCACCAGCGCGGCCTCGGTGTGGAAGGCGTCGGCGTAGACGCGCTCTAAATTGTCGCGGCCCTCGTCGTCATAGCCGTAGCCGGTCGAGGCGGCGAAGTGCGTGGCGTTGACGCGGTTCTTCTGCATCGCCGCGAGCACCTTCGCCTGATTGATCTCCGCGCGCGCGTCGATCTCCGCAAAGCGGGGACGGAGGGCTTCGAGTATTTTTTCGCCGTAGGCGAGGACCTTCTCACTCACGCCGAGGGTCCGGTAAATGTCAGCGGCTGTCATGTCAGGACTCCTTTTTCAGTGTGTCGGGGAATTTCACGCCGTTGCACTTGAGGACGAAGCGCAGCGGGTAGTCGCGGTCGAGGTAGTTTTTCTCGAACCAAACATAGGTCGCGACGGGCAGCTGGCGCAGCTCGGGGGCCTCGCAGCGCAGGGCGTCGAAGGTCATGCGGTCGCCGGAGAGCAGCGCTGCCGCGACGTCCATCTGCCCCTCCGCGCGCAGGCGGTCGAGGCAGGCGTCCAGAATGACGGCGCAGGCGCGCTCCTCGTCCGTCTCGGCGTAATCCTCGCGGTGGGCGAGCCAGTAGAGAAATTCGTCGGGGTCGAGGTCAAGGTGCGTCGTGACCTGCGAGAGCTTGTAGAAGCCCGCGCGGTCGTTCGCCTTGAGTACGTCGATGAGGTAGGCGATGAGGTTTTCGTCGAGCATCAGGCAGTCGCAGAACACCTCAAAGGCGTGCTTGCCCGCGTCGGGATCGGGGGCCGGCTCGTCCGCCTCCCCGGCGGGAGCGGGCGGCTCCTCCACCGGCCCCGCGCCGCCGAGCGCCATGCGCGCGAAGAGTGCGCGGGCGAAGTCCTCCTCGCTGAAGCCGTCGAGCAGACCGCCCGGCAGCGCATCGCCCGCTGCGCGGGCGCAGCGGCGCACAAAGTCCGGCACGCTGACGTTTTTCAGCGCGGCCTGCAGGCTCATCGCGCGTTCCTCGGGCGTTTCGCCGCTGAGGGCAATGCCCTCGGGCGCGGCGAGCGTGCCCTCGCACAGCGCGTTCATATACTTGAGGTAATAATCACAAAGCTCCATCGTGACGCTCCCAAATTTCAAAAGTGAATACAATGTATCATACCGCGCGGGAAAAAGCAAGAGCGCCGCTTGCGGTGCGGGCAGGAGTATGGTACAATAAAATAAAATTTGCGGAAAACAGGCAAATGGAAACGGAGGAAAAAGATGAAGCGCAGATGGTATGCGGCACTCATGATCGTTTTGCCGCTGTTTGTCGGTTCGGGAGCGGCGACCGCGCTCCTTGTCCATTTTTTCGGACGGGGACAGGACATCGCGCAGAGTCCGGCTTTTATGGCGCTGCTTGCGATCGCGGGAATGGGAACAGGCATCGTTAATCTTTGGAGACTTATCGAGAAAGCGGAAGGATGAAACGGCGGGGCATGACCCGCCATCGGGAAAGGAGCGTGAGCTATGCGTAGGACCAAACGCGGCGGAGGTTTTTTCCTCTGCCTGCTGCTCAATGTGCTGCTCAACTGGGAGGGGGCGCTTCCCGCGGCGCTTCTGCTCGCGCTGCACCGGTGGCGCGGCTGGCCGCTCCGGTGGGCGGGGCTCGCGCTTGCGCTGTGGATCGGCGGTATTCTGCTGTGGATGCTCGTCATCGGCTGGGCGAGCGACTGCGGCAGCCGCCGCGATGTCCCGCGGGAGAACAAGAATCCCTACTCCTCCAAGCAGTACCCGAACAGCGGGTCTGCGGCGGACAAAAGGACGGAATAGAGGAGACCGCAC
>CALDMA010000191.1 GCA_937915075.1 uncultured Oscillospiraceae bacterium | reverse complement strand
ATCGTACCCCCATGCATTTTCGGAAATTTCAAAAATTTTCGCAGCAATAGCAGGCATTTCGGGAATCGGCATGAAAAAATGGGTAGACGGAAAGGTAGACGGCGACTCTCTCGGAAAACCCGCAAACCCTTGCGCCCCAGGCGTTTCGGCGGGTAGACATTGGGTAGACATCCTTGTTTTGTTCAAAAATCGTTTGTGCAAAACAGAGAAAAATGCAATTTTTGAGGAGCCCAAGAAACTTTTCAGATTCCTATAGCCTTTTTGGCGTGGGCGTGGTATACTGCAATTTACAGTATCTCTCAGGAGGAAACGCCATGAAACGAATGCTTGCGTTGCTGCTTGCGGCAATGCTGATCTTAACGCTGCTGCCCGGCTGCGGCAAAAAGGACCTGGGCGGCGAGACCCCGGAGGTCCCCGAAGATCCGACGGAGCAGGGCGGCGAAACGCCCGATGTGACGCCCGAGCCGGAGCCCTACGTCGACCCCTACGAGGCGGTCAAGAGCTATTGGAGCGAGGACCAGCTCACGCAGTCCTGGGGGCCCGACCAGGTCGTGGAGCACCTTTTCTTCCATCCCGTCATCGCCTATCCCCAGTGGGCATTTCACGACTGCGGCGCGAGCCAAAGCGAGCGCTACGGTCTCGACGACTGGATGGTGACCGCGGACGAGTACGCGAAGATCTTGCAGTCCGTGTATGAGAAGGGCTACATCCTCGTCGCCATTGAGGATGTGTGGAGCGAGGTCACGGACGAGAGCGGCACGCACATGGTGCGCAACACGCTCAAGCTGCCCGAGGGCAAAAAGCCGCTCATCATCAGCTTTGACGATGTGAACTACTATCCCTATATGCTCGAGCAGGGCTTCACAAGCAAGCTCGTGGTCGGTGAGGACGGCGAGATCTGGGCCGAGTGCACCGATCCCTACACGAAGGAGACCTCCCTGACCAAGGAGGGCGACGCCACCACGATGCTCGACGAGTTCGTCTACGAGCACCCCGACTTCTCACTCAACGGCGCGAAGGCCATCTTCTCGCTGACCGGCTACTACGGCATCCTCGGCTACCGCACGCAGGACGACCGCGACATCGCGCAGGACAGCCCCGAGCGCGCGGCGTTCGACGCCAACCGCGCGGCGGAGATCGAAGCGGTCAAGCCCGTGATCGCGCGGCTCAAGGAGACCGGCTGGACCTTCGGCAGCCACACCTGGGGTCACATCCGTCTGGCGGACAAGCCGCTGCAAACCATCATCAACGACACCGAGCGCTGGGCGGACGAGGTCGGCAGCCTGGTCGGACCCACCAATGTGCTCTTTTACCCGCACGGCGGGCGTCCCGACGGCGACGACTGGCACAAGACCGGCGAGCGCTTCCAATACTTACAGAGTCAGGGCTTCCGCATCTTCGCGAGCGTCGGCGTCAATTCGTTCAGCTACATCAAGCCGGATATCTCCGCCGTCATCTGCGACCGCCTGCATCCGGACGGCACGACGCTGCGCCACTCGCGCAGCCGTTATCTGCAATTCTACAACGCCGAGGATATCATCGACCTTTCGGTCCGTCCCGACCTCGGCGTGGACTGGTAAGGAGGAGCAAATGAGCGAACAGGAGCTGATGCAAAAGGCGATCGAGATGCTCGACCGCGCGTACATTCCCTATTCCCATTTCCCCGTCGGCGCGGCGCTGGAGTGCGAGGACGGCGCGGTATATACCGGCTGCAACATCGAAAATTCGAGTTACGGCCTCACCATCTGCGCCGAGCGCACCGCCGCCGTCAAGGCGATCAGCGAGGGACACGCTAAATTCCGCCGCATCGTCATCGCCGGCAACAGCAAGGATTTCTGCTACCCCTGCGGCGCGTGCCGCCAGTTCCTCTATGAGTTTTCCCCCGATATGGAGGTCATCTGCCTCAACCGCGCACGCGAGGCAAAGCGGATGACGCTCCGCGAGCTGATGCCCTGCGGCTTCGACAACACGTTTCTCTAAGAAAAATCTTTGATATAACAGGTGATCAACATGGTAGACATTACGAAAATCGCAGCGATCTACGCCGACGCCGAGCGCTACGGCGGCATGACCGTGACCGTCGGCGGCTGGGCCAAGACCATCCGCGACCTCAAGACCTTCGGCTTCATCGAGCTCAACGACGGCTCCTGCTTCCGCAACCTGCAGGTCGTCATGGATGCGAACATTCTCGCCAACTATAAGGAGATCGCCGCCCAGAACGTCGGCGCAGCGCTCATCGTCATCGGTGAGGTCGTGCTCACGCCCGAGGCCAAGCAGCCTCTTGAGCTCAAGGCGACCGAGATCGCGGTCGAGGGGCCGTCCACACCGGACTATCCCCTGCAGAAGAAGCGCCACAGCGTAGAGTTCCTGCGCACCATCCAGCATCTCCGCCCGCGCACAAATCTCTTTAACGCGACCTTCCGCGTGCGCTCCGCCGCGGCCTTCGCGGTGCATGAGTTCTTCCAGAGCCGCGGCTTCACCTACGTCAACACCCCCATCATCACCGGCTCCGACTGCGAGGGCGCGGGCGAGATGTTCCAGGTCACGACGCTCGACCTTGAGAATGTCCCCAGGACCGAGGACGGCAAGGTCGACTATTCCCGGGACTTCTTTGGCAAAAAGACCAGCCTGACCGTCTCCGGACAGCTCAACGCCGAGAACTTCGCCATGGCCTTCGGCGACGTCTACACCTTCGGCCCCACCTTCCGCGCCGAAAACTCCAACACCGCGCGCCACGCCGCCGAGTTCTGGATGATCGAGCCGGAGATGGCGTTCTGTGACCTCGACGGCGACCTCGAGGTCATGGAGGCGATGGTGAAATACATCATCACCGCCGTCATGGAGCGCTGCCCCGACGATCTCGCGTTCTTCAACAGCTTCGTCGACAAGGGCCTCATCGAGCGTTTGCGGCATGTCGCCAGCAGCGACTTCGGCCGCATCACCTACACCGACGCGGTGGAGCTGCTCAAGCAGCACAACGACCAGTTCGACTACAAGGTCGACTGGGGCACCGACCTTCAGACCGAGCACGAGCGCTTCCTCACCGAGCAGATCTTCAAGCGCCCCGTGTTTGTCACCGATTATCCCAAGGAGATCAAGGCGTTCTATATGCGCCTGAACGATGACGGCAAGACCGTCGCCGCGGCAGACTGCCTTGTGCCGGGCATCGGCGAGATCATCGGCGGCAGCCAGCGCGAGGAGCGCCTCGACGTGCTCGAGAGCCGCATCAAGGAGCTCGGCATGAACCCCGCTGACTACTGGTGGTACTGCGATCTGCGCCGCTACGGCTCCTGCCGCCACGCGGGCTTCGGCCTCGGCTTCGAGCGCATGGTGATGTACCTCACGGGCGTGGGCAACATTCGCGACGTGGAGCTGCATCCCCGTACCGTTGGCAACGCGGAGTTCTGAGAACCGGAATATGCAGCAAGCCCTCCCGATATCGGGAG
>CALDMA010000190.1 GCA_937915075.1 uncultured Oscillospiraceae bacterium | reverse complement strand
CCGCCGCAGCGGAGGATGTCGTTGACGATGTAGGCGCTTGAGGCGATGGGAATGGCGAAGCCGAGGCCCTCGACGCTCGCGGTGGACCAGCGGTCCATGCCCATCTTCATCACGTTGATGCCGATGACCTGCCCGTACTGGTTGATGAGCGGGCCGCCGGAGTTGCCATTGTTGAGCGCGGCGTTGGTCTGGATGAGCGTCATGGTCACGCCGTCCACCTCCACGTCGCGGTTGATGGCGGACACGATGCCGTCGGTCAGCGTGCCGCGCAGCTCCACGCCGAGCGGGTTGCCGATGGCGTAGACCGGGTCGCCGACGCTCAGCGCGTCGGAGTCGCCGAACTCCGCGGCGGGAAGGCCCTGCGCCGCGCGGCCGTCGGTGTCCTGCGCCTTGATGACGGCGAGGTCCTGCTCCGCGTCGTAGCCGACAAGGGCGGCGTCGAAGACCGAGCCGTCCGCAAGGGCAACGTAGCAGCTCGTGCCGCCGGCGATGACGTGCGCGTTGGTGATGATGTAGCCGTCCTCCGTCAGGATGACGCCTGTGCCGACGGACGCGCCGCGCGGCAGCTCGGTCACCACCGTGACGGTGGAGGGATTGACCTTCCGGTAGATCTCCTGAATGGTCAGCGCGTCGCCGTGGCCGTCCGCGTAGACAAGGCGCACGCCGTCGTCCGCCGATACGACCGGCAGCTCCGGCTCGGCGCTCTCGCCAAGCTCGCCGTAGTAATAATAGTAGTCGGGATCGTCATAGTAGTCGCCGTGATCGTCGCCGTAGAAGCGGTCCGGCAGCAGACCGAACCACCAGGCGGCGTACAGCCCGCCGGCGAGAACGAGGACCGCGGCCAGGCAGATGAGGAAAATTTTCAGCCCGCGGTGCTCCTTGCGGCGCGTCCTGGCGGGCGGCTCCTGCGCGGCGGTCTCCGGCTTCCTGCCGGGCAGCGGGCGGTCCTGCACATAGTAGGCGACGTAGGGCTTCGGCTCGGCGATGTACTCGAGCGTGACCTCGTTGGGCTCGCGCTGCGGAATGAAGTTGTCAGACGGATACTGCTCCATGTAAAAGCTCCTGTGTTACGGCTGCGGGGCAAGCGAATTGGCGAGCGAGAGCGTGAAGGCGAAGGTCGTCAGACCGTTTTCGCTCGTGACGGCGATGTGCTCGTGGTGCTGCTCCAGAATGGTCTTGACGATGTAGAGCCCGAGGCCCACGCCGTCCTTATCCTCGCTGCGGGACTTGTCGCTCTTGTGGAAGCGCTCGAAGAGCAGCGGGATCTCCTCGGCGGGGATGGTGTCGCCCTCGTTGCGCACGGAGACGACGGCCCTGCCGTTCGTCACCGCGAGACCGAGGTAGAGCGTCGAGCCCGCGCGGGCGAACTTCGTCGCGTTCTCCAGCAGATTGTAGATGACCTGCGTGATGAGATCGTTGTCGCCGAGCACGGTGACCGGCTCGTCGGGGATGTCGGCCTCCACGTCCAGTCCGCGGTCGGTGATCTTCTTTTCCATCGAGATAAGCACCCGCCGCATACTCTCGCACACGTCGAAGGGCGCCTTGCTGCGCATCACGTCGCGCGACTGGAGCTGCGAGACCTCGAGCATCCGGCGCACGAGGCGGCTCAGCCGCCGGCTCTCGTCGGAGATGATGTGCAGATATTCCTTTTCCTTCTCCGGCGGGATGGTCCCGTCGAGAATGCCGTCGGTGTAGCCGGCAATGCTCGTCATCGGCGTTTTCAGCTCATGCGAGATGTTTGCGATGAACTCGCGGCGCTGGCGCTCGGTCTCCTGCAGGGAGTCCGCCATCGCGTTGAAGGCGCTTGCCAGCTCACCAATCTCACCCGCGCCGTAGTCGTGCATCCGGGTGTCGAAATTACCCTCGGCAAAGGCGCGCGTGGCGGCCGCCATTTCGCGGATGGGGCGCGACTGGCGCATACTCACCCACGCCGAGGCGACGAAGGAGAGCAGCAGCACGATGACGCTCGTCATCAAGAACATGGCGAAGAACGCGCGCCACATCGTCGTCAGACGGCCTGTCTCGGTCACGGCAAACACCGCGCCGACCGTCCAGATGTCGGACTCGATCGGCACGCCGACGACGAAGCGCTTGCCCTCGTAGATGCCGCCGAGCGTGGTGCGTGCGCTGTAACGCTCGCCGGAGAGCGCGGTCTCCATCACATCGGACGGCACGGTGAGCACATGGTCGACCAGATTTTCGTCCGTCGTCAGCAGGACGCTGCCCTCGGTGCTGCACACAAGGAAGTCCACGTCGGTCATCGACGCGGCCACGCCCGCCATCTCGCGCATATCGCGCACATCGCCGCTCGAGGCGTAGGAAGCGACCAGCCGCGCGACGACGCTTGCTTTCTGCGCCATCTCGTCGCTGCGCTCATCCGCCGCGTAGGCGTAGCTGAGCGCGAAGAACGATGCGCCGAGCAGCGCGAGCGTCAGCATGACGATGCTCGCGGTCAGGGCAAAATTCTGCCAGTAGATCGTCCGGAACTTCTGCGGAAGCTCCCATCTCTTGCCCTTCATTACTTCTTCACTTCAAACTTGTAGCCCACGCCCCAGACCGTCTTGAGCTCCCACTGGTCGGAGACGTTCTCCACCTTTTCGCGCAGACGCTTGATGTGAACGTCCACGGTGCGGCTGTCGCCGAAATAGTCGAAGCCCCACACCTCGTCGAGCAGCTGATTGCGCGTGTAGACGCGGTTGGGCGTTGCGGCCAGATGATAGAGCAGCTCCAGCTCTTTGGGCGGCGTGTCGATCTTCTTGCCGTCCACGATCAGCTCGTAGGAGTCAAGGTCGATGATGAGCTTATCGAACACAAGACGCTTTTTTGTGTCCTCGGGGATCTCCGTGCGGCGGAGCACGGCGTTGATGCGCGCGATGAGCTCCTTCATCTCAAAGGGCTTGACGAGGTAATCATCCGCGCCCATCTCGAGACCGTGGATGCGGTCGTTGACCTCTCCCTTGGCGGTGAGCATGATGATGGGGCACTTTGAGGTCTCGCGGATCTTGGCGCACACGCCCCAGCCGTCGAGCACGGGCAGCATCACGTCGAGCAGCACAAGGTCAGGCTCTCTGGCCTTGAATTCCTCCACGGCCCTGCCGCCGTCCGCGGCGATGCGGACCTCAAAGCCCTCCTTTTCGAGGTACATCCGAATGAGGTCGGAAATGTTGTTGTCGTCTTCTACCACAAGGATGTTGCGCGCCATGGCAGATCCCTCCGTTTATCAGTTATCTTTGGAATGTTCTTATTATAATCGGTTTCCCGCGCTTTTCCTGAACATTTTGTAAAGGTTTGGTCAGGCTGTGACCTCATATAATGCCGCGCTCGTTCGACGCCGCTGCGGCTTGGCGCCGCATAAGCTACGCTGTGACCTCATTCAGCGCCGCGATCGTGCAGTTCTCCGCACGCAGGCGGCTGAGCGCCGTGCCGAGGGCGGACGCCAGTCCGCTCTCCGCGACGAGGTAGAGCCGCACGCTGGCAGAGCGGTCGGCCCATTTGAGCGCGGTGTCCGCCCAATGTGTGCCGCTGCGCGTAAAGTCGGACGTGTTGACCGTGATGGGGCAGTAGCCCGCCCCGGCGACCGCGGTGCGCAGCGTCTTGTCCGTGCTTTCGAGATAGACGAGCCGCGTGCGCAGGCTCGCGGCTCGCCACAGCGCGTCGTTGCCCCGTTCGATCTGCGCGAGCGCCTCCGCCGCGGTCTCCGCGCCGATGCGCAGCGCGACGGCGTTTCCTGTTGCGGCGGCACGGCGCACGCCGTCGCCCGCGCTTTCCGGCAGCTCGGGCGTGAGAAGCAGCGTCGCGTGGCTCTGATAATTTTCAAGCGTGGAGAGAAGCTGCGTGAGCATGGACCCGTTTGCTGCGGGCAGCAGCAGATAGACGGTCAGATCGTCGCGGCGCACAGGCGTTTCGACCTGCGCGGGCGTTTCGTTTTCCTGCTCGGCGGCCGCGTGCGCGCGCTCGTACTGCGCGTAGCGCTTCTGAATGGGGTCGGTCGCCGCGTCGATGAAGTATTCGTCCGAGAGCACGGCGTTGTCGTCGCGGATGCGCAGCAGATAGCCGTAGGCGATCTTCGTGCTGGAATATTTGAGGTCGAATATCTTGGCGAGCGCCGTGATGGGGAAGAACACCATGCCGCTGCGGACGATGGGCGAGCCGGCATATTGCTCGCCGGTGCGGTTGTTCTCCATCGTGCCGGCGGTCAGATCGCAGTAGAGCACGCGCTGCCCCTTATAGAGAATGGCGACCGATTTTTCCTGATTGTACGAGTAGCGGATGCCGAGGTCGTCCGGGCTGTCCACCGTCGCGCCGGCGACATAGAGCAGACCGTTTTGCCAGAACGGCATCGTCTCGTCGCTCAGGTCGCACATCCGGTCGTTCACGGCGGTGAAGTACAGCGTCGGCGCGGCGGAGGCGCGCGGCGGCAGCAGCGTACAGAGCATCAGCGCGCCGAGCAGCAGGCTCAGCAGCCGTTTTCCTCGCGTCATACGTCACACCTCCCGCGATTCAATAAAACTTCATATTATAGTATAACAAATCCGCGCGGCCTTTGCAATCCCTTATCCGGCATACTGCACGACCTGCGCGCCGGTGAAGTAGTGCTCTAAGATCTCCTCGCAGGTATAGCCCTCCTTCGCCATCGCGTTCGCGCCGTACTGGCTCATGCCGACGCCGTGGCCGTAGCCGGTGACGTGGAAGGTCAGCGTGTCGCCGCTGACCTCGACCGTGAAGGACGGCGAGCGCAGGCCGAGAATGGTGCGCAGCTCGTTGCCGCGCACCGTCACGCCGCCGACGCGCAGCGTGGAGACGAAGCCCGCGTTGTTGCGTGTGATGTCCGTGAGGAAGCTGCCGGCGTCCCCATCGAGCTTTGCCGCGGGGTAGGCCGCAAGGAAGCGGTCGCGGAATTCCTGCGCGGTGAAGGTCACGACGGAGTAGTAGTTCGGCACGAGGGAATCGTCCTCGGGGCTGTCCACGCTCTGAAGATAGGGCAGGTCGGTCTGCCAGACCTCACCCGCGCCCTGCGTGTGCCCGGCGGCGGAGGAGAAAAAGACCGCCAGCACCGGCTCGCCGTCGTAGACGATCACCTCGCCGTCCGTTTCCGCCACGGCCCGCGCGAGCTTCTCCTCGTAGTAGAGCGCGCCCGCGCCCCAGCCGGCCGCCGCGTCCTCGGCGGTCTCGTAGGCCTTGCAGCAGGTGATGTCGTCGCAGGCGTCCGCGTCGGGATGGCGCGCGATGACGCCCTGCGCCATCTTGTGCAGTGTGTAGGTCCGCGCGGCGACCGCCTGCGCCTTGAGCGCCTCGAGCTCGAACGAGGCGGGCATCTCCGCGCGCAGCACGCCGAGCAGATATTCATCCATCGTCATCTCCTCGACCGCGCCGCCGTGCAGCACGCGCAGCGTGCGCGTGCGGTCGGGCACCGCGGCGTCGGGACGCCGCACCTCGCCGGAAAGCCCGTCGGACGGCTCCGGCTCCTCCGACGCTTGCCGCGCGGGCGCGAAGCGCCACGCAAGAAGAAAGAGAAGGGCGATCAGCACAAGGCTGATGCGCAGGGCGTTTTTCATGTGAAAGCTCCTCCTTTGCAGACGGTTTCTCATTTACTATATGAGGGGCTGTCCCGAAGATAGACCGCGGCGCGAAATGCGTGGACAAATCGCCGACGCCGTGCTACAATAGCGTCGATCGGATATTTTACCGGAAAGGACGATGCCCTGTATGAAGACCTCCGACCGTCTTGCGACGATCCTTTTTCTCCTTGCCGCGCCCGCCGCGCGCTTTTTGGAGCTGAAAAACAATTATGACCCGGCCGGTCTGCCGACCGACGGCTTTCCGTACCTGCCCGCCGTGCTGCTTGCGGCGGCGGTCGTGTTCCTGCTTTCGGCGCGCAGGCTGCCCGCGCGGGACGCGGTCACGGCGGACTTCGGCGGCATTTTCCGCTTTGACGGTCAGCTCACGCTGACCGCCGCGGTCCTGGGCGGCTTCCTGCTGCTGGCCGCCGCGGCGCTGCGGCTCGTGAGCGGGGGAACGGCGGGATTGAACCTGATCCTTTCTGTGTTCCTCGCCTGCTCCGGCGCGGCGCTGCTCTATGCGCTCATCGCCCAGCGGCGCTCCGGCGCGTTCGCGCCGACCGCGCTGCTCGTGCCGGTGTGCTTCCTCGTCGTGCAGCTCATCGTCACCTACCGCGCCAACGCGCGTGACAGCGTGCTGGGACATTTCTATGTGGAGCTTCTGCTGCTCGCGGCGCTCTGCCTCGCCTCGCTTTATCTCGCGGCGTTCGCCTATCGCTGCGGCGCTCCGCGCAGCTTTGCGCCCGCCGCGCATCTGGCGCTCACGCTGGCGGCGGCCTGCTGCGTGGATATGGCGTTCGCGTGCCGGTTCGACGGCCTTGCCGCCTGCCTCGGCGCGGCGCTGCTGCTCCTCGCCTATCTGGAGGCGGCGGGGGATTTCGAGGGATAACAACGGAACCATGCCAAAACGGAAAAACGGCTGCTCTCGCAGCCGTTTTTTCCTATTGATTGGAAGATTGGATGAAAAGAAGCTATTGTCTCTTGCAAGTATTAAGATAACGGCTGAGTTTTAATAAAGTTCGGGCCAGTTGTTACAAAAGTATTAAATCGAATAAAAATTATGGTAACTTGTCCGTCCGTATGCTGCGGAAGAAGTCTGCCAGCACGGCGCGGCACTCGTCCGCGAGGATGCCGCCGACGAGCGCGGGGGTGAGCGCGAACGGCTCCATGTAAAGATTCAACACGCCGCCGCAGGCGCCCATCGCGCGGTCGCGCGCGCCGTAGTAGACGCGCGGGATGCGGGCGTTGAGGATCGCGCCGGCGCACATCGGACACGGCTCGAGCGTGACGTAGAGCGTGCAGTCGTCCAGCCGCCACGAGCCGGTGACCTCATTCGCCATCGCGATGGCTTCCATCTCGGCGTGCGAGGCGGTGGACTGCTTCTCTTCGCGGCGGTTGCGCCCACAGCCGACGATCTCGCCGCCGCGCACGATCACGCAGCCGACCGGCACCTCGCCCGCC
>CALDMA010000189.1 GCA_937915075.1 uncultured Oscillospiraceae bacterium | reverse complement strand
TAGGGCCGAGGGATACTTCTTGCTGTCCAAATAATCCCGACAGTCCAGCCGGGCCTCACGCGCTCTCAAAGCCTGTTCTCTTTCGTCTCCCGGCTTTTCCCTCTCGCGGGCGAGCCTGTCAGAGACGATACGGTTTACTTCTTCCTGGGTAAACAGCTTGCCGCCGTTTCCCCCATTTGCGCCGGGGTCGGCTTTAGCGGCGTCGATATCGCGCTGATTCTCCTGCATGATAGCGTTGATCACATCGTCAGGCAGCGCAGTATTACCCACTTTGAAGTTCTTCAGAAAGTCCTTGTTCATAGATACCTCCGTTTTACGCCCGGGTAGGCTAAGTATAAAAAAGCATGGGAGAACAGCGGTAAAGCCGTTTCCCATGCTTTTATAAGCTAATCCTTTCGGACGGTACTCCCATGTTTTATACATAGAGTATAACACAGGGGAGCCTGACGGTCAAGCATTCTCTTTATCTCGGCAGGGCTTTGCAGGCCGCTGGGACGTCAGATAGAAGTGTCCGAACGGCGGATGTGCAGTGCTCTCACGCACCTTCAGACCAGGGTAGAGCTGCCGGAGCGCTGTAACACCTGCGGCAGCCGCTTCTTTCTCCTCCGGCAAAAAAGCAAGCGTTATCTTCATTCGGACGTCTCCGACTGCCTGGGCTGTCTAGAATAGCTCTCGGCAGTCACGCGAAGGATCTCCCGCAAGCCCACCTCCTCGCGGATCAACGGCAGCATACTTTCGATTGCTCCCCGGAGAGACCTTATAGAGCCGTTTTCGTGATGTATGACCGCTCTTTGGACGTCGCGGTTATATTTGTCCTGAAATTCCCGCAAGCGCTCCTCAGATACGCCCAACGCCAATGCTTCCTCTTTTTTCATGTATATCACTCCTTGCTGTTTTATATTTGCCCGAAAAGGCGCGTACCCCTTCGGGCAAGCATCTATGGTCTATTTTCATGTATCAGCGCGCCCACTACGGCCCCGGATATGACGTCAACGCCCTCGATGATAAAGCGGACAGATTGACCAATCAGGTCAAACCTGCGTCCCTGCTCCTGAAGGTGTACGCAGATGCCTTTATACTTGGCAATAAGCTCCGTAGGTCTGCCATCTTTGCACTCAATACCATCGCCAAAGCCCTCTATCACGGTGCCTCGGAGCTGGGCCGTCTTCAGTTCACGGATCACATCAAAATTTTCCACGCTTGCATTCCTCCCCGCTTTCATGTAAACTGGAGGCGGAAAGCTGGGCCTGCAATCCCGTTTCCACCCTGCCGCTTCGGTGTTCCCGCACCGGGGCGGCTTTCTCTTTGCTTCCTCTCGTTTCGCTCTCGGTTCCGTCCCGGCAGTCGCACCGTTCGCATGGATCCAGAGCGGCCCCACAGAAGGGGCAGGTGCGGAAGATCATATTATGCCCTTCACCCCTCTCGCCAGCTCTGGCAGAGCGCCGAGATCTCGGATCGCGCAATGCCCTGCAACAAGGCACGCGCCATTCGGGGCGAGCACAGGCGGCACATACCAGGCGCACAGTTCTCCATAACAATCGGTCAAGCTGTCTTCAGATGTGATAGACAGCAGTGGACAAAATTTGTTTTCGCTCATTAGTGAACGTCCTCCTTCATTTCCGCTCTCAGCCGATCAAGCTGTCTCTCCGCAGAATACAGCCACTTAGCATTGGCCTCCATAATGTAGTCCTGCACGACCGTCAGCAATTTGGAATAATCCGTGCTGGCGTGTGCAGCCAATACGCACAGCGCTTTCTCCAGCGCCTCGCGCGTCTGGGAAACATCGTGGGATGCTCCACAAATTTCATTTAATAAATCAAGTTCGTTTCGCATGGGTATTTCCTTTCATGTTTTCTGTTTATGGTGAGGTGGTGATCCGGTTTTCTTATAGAAAATATTTACACACATTTTTCGCACATATATCCCTATGAAAATGTATTTTTTTATTCTTCTTAAGGAGTTAGGTCACTTAGGTCACCTAATAGCTTGAAACGCTTGCAACACAAGACTTTCGGCGTGGTGAGGAAAATCACAAAATTTCGTCATCTGCCTCACCTGCATCACCGTGGAACTGTTGGTATCCCTCGTCGTGATAGAGCGGAATTTTTGAAAGGGGATATCCTTGGTTGACCTTGGAGAGGGAATGTGAGGTAGTATCGTAGCCGCACCTCCCCATCACCCGCTTGAGTGCTCTGCCGACCTGCCCGGGATCTGCCCTGTCAGAAATTCGCTTTGCAAGCTCGCCGGTTTTCCACCATTCCCAATGCTCAAAGGGGATGGTGAAGTCAAGCAGCTCCGTCAACTCGATCTCGTACTTCATAGGCTGCTCAAATGCCTGGTTCTCGGTCTGGAGCGCCCGAGACTCTGCGTCTGTCAGTCTGAAGCCATTCGGATCTTCAAGATAGAGCTGGTAGATCTGGAACCAGAATTGATTCACAAAAGAGCGTTTCAAAGAGAAGAGTGTCTTTTTATCAACATGAGTGATAGGAACAGTCCACCATCTGCGGCTGCCGGTTTCGTCCTTCAGATAATCCTTGGGGTTTACCGTTCCGCAGAAAGAGGTTCTTCTGACAGAGCGCGTTTCAACTCTGCCGAAGGGCTTTCTGATTCGATCCTCCGCGCTGGTAACAAAAGCTTTGAGAGAGGTCTGCTCCTTCTTCATCGTCCCATCAAGTTCGCCCAGCTCGGCGATCAGAGTACGTAGCACTTTAAGTTGACTGTCCTTGTCACGCATATCAATGATCGCGCCCTCGACGAACCAGCGCGGGAACGGTGACATGATCCGGAAGAAGGAGGTTTTTGCAAGGCCCTGCTTGCCCTGCAGGACAAGCACACCTTCAGCCCCGAACGGTCGTTCCAAATCATCGTCTTTGCGCAGGCCCAGGGCAACGCATTGGATAAACCACTTCTTTATGTAGCTCTGATGCCGTGGAGACTCGACGCCAAGAATCCGATAGATCTCCGGCAGTCGGTCTTTACCATCCCAGGCACCGGCCGAAAGGTAGTCAAGCAGCGGATTGTATCGGTTAGCATCGGCGATGCAATTCAGGCAGCTGTCAATATTTGGCCGTGTTACACCGCTAAAATCATTTGACCGCATATAGTCGCTCAGATATACAGGGAGAATATCAACAGCATTGTCCTTTGAGTAGCAAGTCGGAAGACCGGATATATCAACGTCCTTTGTCAGCAGATTATATCTGACGCTGATCTCCAGCTCCTCAAGAGCGGCCTTGACGGTCTCGATGCTGACGTAGTTGTCCGAATTGCTCTTGCTTCCCCAGGATAATGCAGCACGTTCCTCTGCATCCACTGATCTCTTGAATGCCTGAAATGTAGTGTCGAAGGATTTTGTAAAACGATTTATAGCAGCGATCTTCCGCAGGTCTCCATAGAGAAGTGCTCTATTTTCCTTCGAGGTTTCCGCACGGTAAAAAGATTTCACTTCCTCGGTCAGCAAGTGCCGAGGATCTGACGCATTGATGACCGAAGAAAGAAGCTGCTTCCACTTCTCCTCCTGTTCTGCGACCAGGCGCTCTCTGACCTCCAGCAGGGCCGGAGTTACTTCTTCTTTCATGCACCTGTACCTCCTGTTTCAAAGAGCTTGTCCATATACTCCACCAGATCGTCACGGCGGAAGAACCAGCTCTGCCCTTGCTTTGCGCCCTTCAGGACGCCTTCCTTTGCCATCTTGGCGATCACTTCCGGATTGCGCCGGAGCAGCAGACCGGCCTCGGCACAATCGCAGAGGACGGGAAGCTCGGCCACGTCATGGATCACCCTGCGCGGCTTGTTCTGTCTCATTGGCCTATACATGGCGTTTTTTCCTTTCTGCCTTGTCGGGTATGTAATTACCCTCGGCGATGGTTGCAGGCTCGTCTCCCCTTGTTTCCACAGCTTCCCCACCGCTATTTTGCGGTGTTAGCATATCACGTAATTCCTGATTCAGGCTTGCTTGCTCATCAAGGAACTGCCTCAAGGTAGTAATTTCTTTGTTTTTCACTTTCAAGCGCAGAATGAGGGCAATCGCACCTTGGATCGCCTGATCTATGTGGGCGCAGTACTTCGGATTCTTGATTTCAACGCCCTTCCCACGGCTTTTCCTAGGGTTCCCCACAATGTAACAATGCTCGTCCGAAATTATGACAAGCCCTTCCGGTAATTCGATCATTTGTTAGTTCCCTTCCTCGATAATTTCGCGCCCCAGAACCGCAGCCAGTTTTTCAGCGGTCTCCGGAGAACAGCTCTTGCCGGTTTTTACTGCGGTCACAGTTCCGCGGGATACGCCGTCCTTTGCCGCCAGCTGATTGCCGTTGAGATCCATGCGGACGAGTGCAGCGGCGAAGCGTTCACGGTTGATCCTCATAATGTCACCTCCTTTTACATTTGATTGAGCTGCTCTGATTATATTTCAATCAAATGCAAAAGTCAAGCATTTTATCTATCTTTTGCTTGAATTTTTGTTTGCGTGTGGTATAATGTTTACGGGGTGATGTAAATGACTACTGGCCAGCGTATAAAGGCCGCAAGAAAAAGCGCGAAAATGACGCAAAAAGAATTAGGTCAAAAATTAGGTATATCGTTTCAGAGTATTGCGCAATGGGAAAACGATCTCCGAAATCCTAAAATAGAAACCCTTCAGCGCATAGCCGACGCACTGGGGGTTTCTGTTGATTATCTTTTGGGAACATATCACTTAAAAGGAATTCTTGAATATAGAACTGCCGGAATTCGCGATCGAATTCTTGAAGATGTAAAAAGGGAAGGATTATCTGGCGAAGAATTTTGCTCAAAGCTCGGATTACCAATTGATGAATGGTTCAAGTGGAAAGAGGCGTCATCAACATCATATCTTGACTATTTGCCAGAAATTTCTCAATTGCTCGGAGTTCCCGAGGATATATTGACAGGAAAGAAGGCTGACAATAGGCCTCCGGATAGAATTCGATTACTGTCTGCATTTGACAAACTCAACCCTTCCGGCAAGACCGAGGCCGTCAAGCGCGTATCAGAACTGACCGAGATTCCCAGATACCAGCGTTCTGACACGCAGGATGCCGCCAAGGGAACAGAAGATACCTCCCTCCCTGCAGAAGCGCCCATAAGCGGCTCGGAATCTCCCGCAGAGGGTAAAAAATAATGCCCTGCACCGAAGTGCAGAGCATTGACAAAACGAACTTGAACGGCTATACTTGAAGAATAAACGAAGGGCGCTGCCGGAACGGTCAGCCCCCTAAAAGTGCTTTGAAGTGATCGCCGTACTTGTCAGGGTGCCGACGGTCACTTCTTTTTATGCGCCTGGATAAACAGGCCGCAAATACCAACGATGAGAATACAAAACTGGAACAGGTCCGAGTATGTAACCATTGGGCAGCCCCCCTTTCGTGAGATCAGGGGGCAAAAGAAGCTGCCCCCTGTCGAGGGCTGACCGCTGCGGTTCGGCAGCGCCACAGACAAAATAGCATAGAATTTGACAAAAAGCAAGATAGAAAAAGAGCCGGTACGCTGTTCTACTCTTCAAAGAAGAGGGTTTGGACAGCGACCAGCTCAATCCTTGGAGCCTACCGCCGTCACACCCCACTTAAGAGGATACCAGTCGACAACGATGTGCTCCAATAATTATTATATACGATGACTTGACAAAAAGCAAGGGGTGAGAACATGGCCAGAGCAAAGAAGCGCGCCGATGGGCGTTATTGCTCTCAGATCTATCTGGGCCGCGATGAAAACGGCAAGCGCAAATATAAGAGCGTCTATGCGAAGACACCGGCAGAGCTGAAGGAGAAGGAAACCGCTGTCAGGCTCCAGCTCGGGCAGGGTCTTGACGTTCTCTCCCAACGTGACAGCTTTGCCACATGGGCGGATGATTGGCTTCGCCTGAAGGAGAAGGAACAGATCACCTGCCGGCAGATGGACAACTACCGTAGAGCGGTAAAGCTCTGGAAGGAGGAGCTGCCAGGCTATGAGATCGGTCAGGTGCGTGCCGACGATGTGGAGCGGGTATTGATCGCGCTGTCCGACCAGGGGCTCGCTCAGCGCACCGTAGATCTGTATCGCTCGGCCATGAGACAGATCATGCGTCGGGCCGTAGGCCGTGTCATTCCAACGAATCCGGTCGAGCAGGTAGAGCTTGCCGCCGTTGGCCGAAAAGCGGAGCAGCGCCGCGCTCTGACCGCCGAGGAACAACAATGGATCTGGAACACGCCGCACCGTGCGCAGCCTGTAGCGGTCATTATGATGCTCTCGGGCCTGCGCCGCGGTGAGCTGGCTGCGCTGACATGGAATGACGTGGATCTGAAGGCACGGACGATCACCGTCAACAAGACGATCGAGTATAATTCCAACGGTACGCCTACGCTCCGGCACGTTACCAAATCAGATGCCGGTATGCGGACAGTGGATATTCCGCAGCGGCTGGCTGACTATATGGCCGCTATGCCGAGAGACGGCCTGCTTGTGATTCACAGCGCCAAAGGCGAGGTCATGACTGCAACGGCGTGGGCGAAGCTGTGGCGCTCCTATATGCGGGAGCTGAATATCAAATATGGCACAAGGACACCGGCAGATCTGGAGCGCATGAGATCCAGCAAACCAGGCCCAAAGGTCTTTGACATGACGATCCCGCCCATCACGATGCATTGGCTTCGGCACACCTTCTGCACGCTGCTCTATCTGGCCGGTGTGGATGTGGTGCAGGCATGTGCTCAGATGGGCCATGCTGATGTGTCCACGACATTGAGGATCTACACACACCTCGATGCCATTCACAAGAGGAAGTCCGTGGATAAGCTGGACGCCTATCTGTCGGGCAACTCAAAAGCGGAAAATGAGTAAGCGTGCAAGTCAGATGCAAGTCAAATACTGTGGTATACATTGGTAATCATGGCGTTTATTGCGCCTTTTAAGCAGGGTGTCCGGGGTTCGAATCCCCGACGAGGCACCAAAAAGAAAAGCATCGCTTTGCGATGCTTTTCTTTTTAGATTTCGCCGCCGTCGGCGGCTCCGCCCTCG
>CALDMA010000188.1 GCA_937915075.1 uncultured Oscillospiraceae bacterium | reverse complement strand
GATTCTCTTTCCGAAAGAGAACCGCCCCTGCGCGACCCCAAGAGAACGCAAGGGGAACCCTTTCGACGGGGTTCCCCTTGACCCCTCCGCGACGACCAAAGAGGGGCTGCCCCCCTCTTTGGATACTCCCCGCATTCAGTCGGGGAGCTTATTGTACTTTTTCAGCAGGTCTTCGATCGCAATATCCAATAGCCGCGATTTCGGAATGCGTGTTTCCTTTGCGAGCTCTTGAAACGGTCCGACAAGCTCGTTGGAAAGGGAGGACGTAAATCGTGTGCGATTGACCAGTAGAGGCTCAGCCACAATAACACCACCTTATGCAATATAGTGTATATTATAATCCATAATTTGTGAAAAACAACTGATTGCAAATAGTGCAATAATAGTGTATATTATGTGTTGAGGTGATGCAAATGCAGTCAATTTTGAACGCGCTGTACGAATGCGGGTATGAGAACGATTTGCAGCGGTTTTTGTCTGCCGACGAGGCAAGCAACTATCGGACGGCCTGTGAGAGTCGTATTCACGGGATGGAAAGGCTACGAGAACGTCTGAACGACGAGGACAAAAAGAAATTTGACCGTTTTTTTGACAATGAAATGGAGGCCGCGGGGCTTGATATGGAGTGTGCGTTTCGTTATGGTCTTGCCATCGGCTTGAAGCTGAGCGGACTGTCGGCGCTGCTGCCATAACGCATCCCCGTGACCCCGCCGCAGAGCGGCAGCGGCCGCAAGGAGCAGACCGAATCGAAAGCCGCAGCAAGCATTGCAGGCAGTTCTTTGCGCAGCGCGTGCAGTGATTTTATAGAAAAGCTTCCAATGGCAGGTCAAGGACGCAGTCCTTGCGCTCTCTTGGGGTTTCAAAGGGGGTATTCTCTACGGCAGAGAATACCCCCTTTGTTATGTTCTCTTCACCGATGGCTGTGCTGCGCCTTGACGCGCGCGACACGCTGGGTATACTCCTCGCGGTCGAGGATACCGGCGTCGTAGAGGACCTTCAGGCTCTCGAGACGGCCCTCGCAGCTGTCGACGCCGGCGGCATGGACGCGCAGGGAGTCTGCCTGCTGGCGGCGGGCCTCCGCCCAGCGCTTCTCGCTGTGATGGCGTTCGGCGGCGTTGCGGCGCGCCTGCTCCGCTTCGATATCGCGCCCGCTCGGGCGGCGCGGACTCTTTTTGAGGGCATTGACAGCGCTGTTGAGCTTGTCGGACACCTCACCGCCGGCGGCAGGCTGACGGAGCCTTTCCGCCCATTCCTCCGCGGTGGGGCCGACGTTCTGGGTGCGCTTCTTTCTGCCCTCCCCTTCATTCTTTGCGGCGAGCTTGCCAAAGCATATGACAGCGGCAATGATGAGAAACAAAAGATCCATGAATTTCCCTCCTTACAGGTCGCTTAGAATGTCGCGGCGCTTGGCCTCGTACTCCTCCTCGGTGATGAGACCGCGGTCGTAGAGGCTGCGCAGCTCGGTCAGGCGCGCTTCCGCATCGGAGCGCGGGGCGGCGCGGCGGTCGTCCGGCTCGTCGTCCGTGATCTCGTAGCCGCCCATTCTGACCTTGCCCGCGGCGATCAGAAAATTATAAACGCCCATGCCGAAGGTCAGCAGGCACCAGAGGGCCTTGAAGCCTGTAAAGACCGGGTCGAAGCCCGACGGAAGGGCAAACAGACCGAAGCAGCCCATTGCAAAGCAGACGATGCCGCCGAAAATACTCTCGCCCTTTGTGGGCTTACGGGTGATGCGCCGTCTTCTCATATCATATCTCCCTTTCTGTGTTTCGTGGTTTTATTGCAGCTTTTCTTTTCGCTCGTCATACTCCTCGCGGCTCAGAATGCCCGCGTCATAGAGACGGCGGAGGTTGGCCAAACGGCCCTCCCGGTCGTTGGGGTCGACAGAGGGCGAAGCTTCCGCAGCACCGCAGGGCGACTCCTCTGCTGAGACCGGGCCGCTGTCCTCTGAAACGGGTATGGGATTTTGCGGTTTCATCGCCGCGGCGCGAAGCAGACAGGTAGCGGCAGCGACGGCGAGGACAAACGCGCCAACAAGTTTCTGATTGCGCGTCTTCTCTGCCTGACGGGCAGCATCCTCGGCGGCGCTCTCCATGAGGGATCGCAGCTCCGGGTCGTCCGCGAACATCTCGCTCAGATCAAGGACGACATCGCCATCCGACGCGGTCGGCTTCTCCGGTCCCGCTGAAAGAAATATCACGATGGCAATGGCAAGGAGAACGGCCCCCAGAAAAAGCATCCCCCTGCGGGTGGCCAGCATATGGAAAATTTCCGCGCTACGCTCGCGCTTGCGGCGCCGGTTTTCCTCAAAGAGGCCGAGAATATCGTTCAAAGCTCCCATGCCGCGTCCTCTCTTTCTGTGTTCTATCCACAGTATCGCAGAAAATCGGAGAAAAGTCCAGTATATTAAAGTTGCGCCGGAGCATTCCGACGCAACTTTGCTTTTACATGGGGCTTATTCGTCTGCGTTTTCCACAGGGGTGGGGACTTCCGCCGTCTCCGGCGCGGGCGCGTCCTCATGCTCGGCGAGGGCCATGGAGATGACCTGATCGCCCTCCTCCTTGAAGCGCATGACGATGACGCCCTGCGTAGCGCGGCCCGTGGTGCGGATGTCCGCGACGGGGGTGCGGATGAGGATGCCGGCACGGGTGACGAGGAGCAGGTCCTCGCTGCCGTCCACGACCTTGACGCCCACGACGCCGCCGGTCTTCTCGGTGACAGAATAATTCTTGATACCGAGGCCGCCGCGGTTGGTGATGCGGTACTCCTCGACCGGCGTCTTCTTGCCGAAGCCGTTCTCGGTGATGGAAAGGACCTGCTTGCCCGCCTGTGCGCGGGCGGCGCCGACGACGTAGTCGCCCTCGCGCAGACGGATGCCGCGCACACCGACGGCGGTGCGGCCCATGGCGCGGACGTCGGTCTCGTCAAAGACGCAGGCCATGCCGTCGTGCGTGGCGATGAGGATGCGCTGGCTGCCGTCCGTCTCGCGGACCGCCACCAGCTCGTCGCCCTCGTCAAGGCTCAGGGCGCGGATGCCGTTGCTGCGCAGGTTCTTGAGCGTTTCAACGGGCAGGCGCTTGACCGTGCCGTTGCGCGTGACCATGGTGAGGTAGAGCTTTTCGTCGCCCTTTTCGCGGAAGTGGAGCATGGCCTGCACGCGCTCGCCGGTCTCGACCTGGATGATGTTGACGATGTTCGTGCCCTTGGCGGCCTTGCCGCTCTCGGGAATTTGATAGCCCTTCTTGCGGTAGACCTTGCCGGTATCGGTGAAGAAGAGGATATAGTCGTGCGTGGAGGCGGTGAACACGTCCACGACGGTGTCCTCCTCGCGGGTGGTGATGCCCTTTTTGCCCATGCCGCCCTTGCCCTGCGCGGCATACTCGCTCACGCCGGTGCGCTTGATGTAGCCGTTCTGCGTAAGGGTAAAGACGCACTGCTCCTCCTCGATGAGGTCCTCAATATCGATCTCGTCCTCGACGTCCTGGATCTCAGTCTTGCGCTCGTCGCCGTACTTGTCGCGGATCTCGATCAGCTCGTCCTTGAGAACGCCCTTGAGCATTGCTTCGTTGGAGAGCAGCTCGACGAAGTAGGCGATCTTCTTCTCCAGCTCGTCGTACTCGTTCTGGAGCTTTTCGCGGTCGAGGCCCTGCAGGCGCTTGAGCTGCATATCGAGGATGGCCTGCGCCTGAATGTCGGACAGGTCGAAGCGCGCCATAAGCTTTTCCTTGGCGTCGTCGTAGCTGGTGCGGATGATGTGGATGACCTCGTCGATGTTGTCCTGCGCGATGAGGAGACCCTGCAGCAGATGCTCGCGCTCACGGGCCTTCTTGAGGTCGTACTGCGTGCGGCGGGTGATGACCTGCTCCTGATAGGTGAGGTACTCGTCGAGGATGTGGCGCAGGGAGAGAATTTTCGGCTGCTTCTGGTTGTTGACCAGCGCGAGCATATTGATGGCAAAGCTGGTCTGGAGCTGTGTCTGCGTGAACAGGCGGTTCAAAACGACCTGCGGGTTCGCGTCGCGCTTGAGCTCGATGACGATGCGCATACCGGTACGGTCGGTCTCATCGCGGATGTCGGAGATGCCCTCCAGCTTCTTGTCATTGACCTGATCGGCCATGCTCTTGATGAGCATACGCTTGTTGACCTGATAGGGCAGCTCCGTGACGATGATGCGCACGCGGTCCTTGCCGAAGTCTTCAAACTCCGTGCGGGCGCGGAGCACGATCTTGCCGCGTCCGGTGGCATAGGCGGCGCGGATGCCCGCGCGCCCCATGATGATGCCCTTCGTCGGGAAATCGGGGCCCGTGACGTGCTGCATGAGGTCCGAAAGCGTAGCCTCGGGATCGTCGAGCACGCAGATGCAGGCGTTGATGACCTCGGTGAGGTTGTGGGGCGGGATATTGGTCGCCATACCGACGGCGATGCCCGAAGAGCCGTTGACGAGCAGGTTCGGGAAGCGGCTGGGGAGCACGCGCGGCTCCTTGCGGGATTCGTCGAAGTTTGGGTCCCAATCGACGGTGTCCTTATCAATGTCGCGCAGCATCTCGTTGGCGAGCTTGGACATACGAGCCTCGGTGTAACGGTAGGCTGCCGGGGGGTCGCCATCGACCGAGCCGAAGTTGCCGTGGCCGTCGACGAGCATATAGCGCATGGAGAAGTCCTGCGCGAGACGGACGAGGGCGTCGTAGACCGACGCGTCGCCGTGGGGGTGATAGCGTCCGAGCACGTCGCCGACGCAGGTGGCGGATTTTTTGAAGGGCTTGTCGCTTGTCAGACCGTCCTCATACATGGCGTAGAGGATGCGGCGGTGGACGGGCTTGAGACCGTCGCGCACGTCGGGCAGAGCGCGGCCTACGATGACGGACATGGCGTACTCGATGTAGGAGGACGTCATTTCATGCACGAGCTCGCTCGTGACGATCCTCTGCTCGGGGAAGCGAATGTCCTCGGGCTTGTAATCTGCGTTTTTGTGAGCCATTTTGAAGGTGTCCTCCTTTCTCAGAAGTCAAGATTGACAGCGTACTGCGCGTTCTTCTCGATGAACTCCTTGCGCGGCTCGACCTTTTCGCCCATGAGGACGGTGAAGGTCTCGTCGGCAAGGATGGCGTCCTCGAGCGTAATGCGGCGCAGGGTGCGCTTTTCGGGGTCCATGGTGGTCTCCCACAGCTCATGGGCGTCCATCTCGCCGAGGCCCTTGAAGCGGGAAATATCGACCTTGGCGTTCGGATTGTCGCCGCGCAGCTCGGCGGAGTATTTGTCGCGCTCCTCCTCCGAGAAGGCGAGGCGCGTCGTCTTGCCGCGCACGAGCTTAAAGAGCGGCGGCACGGCGGCGTAGACGTAGCCGTTTTCGATAAGAGGACGCATATAGCGGAAGAAGAAGGTCAGCAGAAGGGTTCGGATGTGGGAGCCGTCCACATCGGCATCCGCCATGATGATGACCTTGTGGTAGCGGAGCTTGTTGACGTCGAAATCCTCGCCCAGTCCCGCGCCGAGCGCGACGATGACGGGCTGGAGTTTGTCGTTGCCGTAAATTTTATCGGCGCGGACCTTTTCGACGTTGAGCATCTTGCCCCAGAGGGGCAGGATCGCCTGGAAGCGAGAGTCACGGCCCTGCGTGGCGGAGCCGCCCGCGCTGTCGCCCTCGACGATGTAAATTTCGGTCAGCTCGGGGTTATTCTCGTTGCAGTCGCGCAGCTTATCCGGCATCGCCGCGCCGCCGAGGGCGCTCTTGCGGCGGATGGATTCGCGCGCCTTGCGCGCGGCCTCGCGCGCGCGGTTGGCCATCATCGCCTTATCTAAAATAGTGCGGGCGACGACGGGGTTCTCATCGAGGAACTGCATGAGCTTATCCGAAACAATGGCGTCCACGAGGGTACGCATGGAGGCGTTGCCGAGCTTGGCCTTGGTCTGACCCTCGAACTGCGCGTCGGTGAGCTTAACGGAAATGACAGCGGTGAGACCCTCGCGGCAGTCCTCGCCGGAGACCTTGTCACCCTCCTTGATCAGTCCAACCTTGAGACCGTAGGCGTTGAGCACGCGCGTGAGCGCGGCCTTGAAGCCGGTCTCGTGCATACCGCCCTCGGGGGTGTGGACGTTGTTGGCAAAGGAGAGGATGTTTTCCTGATAGCCGTCGTTATATTGCAGGGCGACCTCGGCGTAGGAATCGCCCTTGGTGCCGCTCATGTAAATGACGCCGGAGTGCAGCGCGTCCTTGGACTTATTGAGGAAGGTGACGAACTCGCGAATGCCGCCCTCGTAGCACATCTCGTCGCTCTGCTCCTGCCCCTCGCGCCGGTCGATGGTGCGGATGCGCAGACCCGCGTTGAGGAAGGCCTCCTCGCGCATACGGGTATGAAGGGTATCGTAGGAGTAAACCGTATCCTCGAACATTTCGGGGTCGGGCTTGAAGGTGACGGTGGTGCCGGTATGGTCGGTGGCGCCGACGACGGTCATCTCCTGCGTGATGTGGCCGCGGGAAAATTTCATCTCGTGGATCTTGCCGTCCTTATGCACCTGCACGGTCAGCCATTCGGACAGCGCGTTGACAACGCTCGCGCCGACGCCGTGCAGACCGCCGGAGACCTTGTAGCCCCCGCCGCCGAACTTGCCGCCCGCGTGCAGGACGGTAAAGACGACCTCGAGCGCGGGACGTCCGGTCTGGGCCTGAATGTCCACGGGGATGCCGCGGCCGTTATCGACGACGGTGATGGTGTTGTCGGGGTTGATCTGCACGGTGATGTCCGTGCAGTAGCCCGCGAGGGCTTCGTCGATGGAGTTATCGACGATCTCATAGACGAGGTGGTGCAGGCCGCTCGTGGAGGTCGAGCCGATATACATACCCGGGCGCTTGCGCACCGCTTCCAGTCCCTCAAGGACCTGAATCTCCGAGGCGTTGTAATCGTTGTTGGCGTCGACCGCCGTGGACTGCAGAAGTTCGTTGTCTGCCATGGGGTTCTCCTTTCGGTACAGGGTACGAAGAACCGGGCCGGAACGGCTTCCGACGCGTTTCTTCGCACCTTGCTTGATATTCGGTAAGCTGCTTATTCAACGAGTCTCCGGCTTTCCGCACGGCTTTTGAGCGTGGCGGTGCTGAGCTCGGAGAGATAGACGATCTGGGGGTGATAGGGGTGATCGCAGACGAGGAAGGATTTGGGGAGGTCGTCGCAGACCTCGAGCACCGTGCCCTCCTGCTGCGCGCGGTCCAGAAAGGCGCGGGTGAGCTTGGACTGCGAGGTGATCTCAAGATCAAAGATGCCGATGATGCGCCGCTCGGCAAGCATCTGATTGCGGCCGATGTGCAGGTACATTTCAGACCACCCTTCCGTTTTCGACGTGGAGGACCTTGCCGCCGAGCATGGATTCCAGCCGGTCCTCCTCGCAGCAGGTGATGAAGACCTGGCCGCCGGAGATGCGGTTCAAGACAAATTCCTGCCGGCGGGGATCCAGCTCGGAGAGCACATCGTCGAGCAGAAGGACGGGCGAAAAGCCGGTCAGCTCGCGGAAAATGTCGCGCTCGGCGAGCTTGAGGGAGAGCGCCGCGGTGCGGGTCTGGCCCTGCGAGGAAAAGGCGCGGGCGTCTGCGCCGCCGATGGCGACCTCGATATCGTCCTTATGCGGGCCGGAGAGGCACAGACGCGAGGCAAGCTCGGCATGATAGTGGTCGCGCTGGTGCGCCATGAGCTGCTCAAGGACCGTCTCCTGCGGCGCCATCGGGTCGGCGACGGTGCCGACGGTCCTGTACGCGAGCGTCAGTTCCTCCCGCCCGCCGGAGCATTCGCGGTGGGCGCTCGCGGCATAGTCCGCGAGGAGCTTACAGAAGCGGGCGCGGTAATAGATGAGCACCGCGCCGCACTGTGCCATGCGGAGGTTGAAGTCGGGGAGCGCGTCGAGCAGCGAGGGGTGCTCCTCCGCGTCACGCAGGATGCGCGTCTTGTGGTCGTAGAGGCGGTTATATTCGCTCAGCGCCGCGTCGTAGCGCGGGCGGAGCTGAGAGAGCGAGAGGTCCATGAAGCGCCGCCTTGCCGCGGCGCCGTCGCGGATGAGCAGGAGATCGTCGGGGCAGAAATAGACGGTATTCAGCACGCCCGAAAGGTCGCCCGCGCGCTTGCAGGGGACCTGATTGACGCTCATTTTCCGGCGCTTGCCGCGGGATAGCTCGATCTCCACCGTAAAGTCGCGTCCGCGGGAAAAGACGCTGCCGGTGAGCCTTGCCGCGTCGGCATCAAAGGAGATCATCTCCTTTTCCGTGCGGGCGCGGGGCGACTTGGCGCAGGAGAGGTAGACGGCAGCCTCAAGCAGATTCGTCTTGCCCTGCGCGTTCTCGCCGACGATGACGTTGACCGAGGGATCGAAGGTCACGCTCTCGTGCGCGTAGTTGCGGAAATGCTCCAGCGTGATGGCGTCAAGTCGCATATTTAACGGTGAGCTCCCGGCCGGCGAAGGAAACCACGTCGCCCGGGCGGAGCTTTTTGCCGCGCATGGTGCAGACCTCGCCGTTGACAGTGACCTCTTCATTCAGAATGCGTAGCTTGGCCTCGCCGCCGGTGGAGACGAGATCCGCAAGCTTCATCAGGTCCTGCAGCTTGATGTACTCGGTGGTGATGGGTAGAACGGTCATAGGGAGACCTCTTTTCTTTTATTGTGCCTTGAGGCGGACGGGAAGGACCATATAGAGGAAGCTCTCTTCGCCGTCGGTCGGGACGAGGATGGCGGGAGAAATGCCGGTGTTCAGCTCGAGCTTGAGTTCTTCGGCGGGAGCGTAGCGCAGCGCGTCCATAAGATAGCGGTTGTTGAAGCCGATCTCGAGACCCTGCCCGTCGCCGTCGATGCGGCAGACATCCTTGGCATCGCCGTTGGCGGTCTTGGCGGAGAGGAGCACACGATTCTGCTCGAAGATGCAGCGCACGGGGCTCTTGAGCTTTTCGGAGATGACGACGCTCACGCGGTCGAGACTTTCAAGCATCGCCTTGGTCTCCACAGTGACGGAAATGGGATTGCGGCGCGGAATGGCGTTTTTGTAGTCGAGAAATTCGCCCTCGAGACGGCGGCAGATCAGCTCAGTCTCGCCCATTTCAAAGAGAATGTGGCGCTGGCCGAGGGTGATGGTCGCGAAAGCGTCAATGTCCTCGCAGATCTTCTCGACCTCGTTGAGCGCGGCGCCGGGCGCGACGAAGGAGAATGCGCCGCCCTCGATCCGCTCGAGCGGCTCACGGCGCAGAGCCAGACGGAAACCGTCGACAGCGACGACGGTCAGGCCGTTGTCGCCGATCTCGAAGAGCTCGCCCATGTGAACGGGACGGGCCTCGTTCGTGGAGACGGCGAAGGAGGTCTGCTGGATCATGGAGCGCAGCGTCTTTTCCGGCAGGGAAACGGAATACTTCTCCTCGACCTCCGGCAGCTCCGGAAAGTCGGCGGCGGAGAGGGCGAGAATGTCGAAGTCGGCATCGCCGCAGGAGAGATGGACCATGAGCTTTTCATCGGACGAGAAGGTTATCATATCGTCGGGCATACGACGGATGATGTCGCCGAACAACCGTGCGGAGAGAACCAGCTCGCCGCCCTCCTGCTCGTCGACGGAAAAACGGGTGCGGATGCCGGTCTGCATGTTGTAGCCGGAGACGGTGAGCACGCCGTCGCCGCACTGGAGCAAGAGACCTTCGAGCGCGGGAATGGAGCTTTTCGCGGCGACCGCGCGGGAGGTGGTATTGACGGCGTTTTGAAGAAGGAGCTTCTCGCAGGAAAATTTCATAATGCGATCCCTTTCTTGAAAAAAAGAATAGAATATTTCGTCGTTATCGTAGTAGAGGAGGAGAATTGTGGAAAAGGGGAGGGAGGAGTAGAAAAATAAGGGTTTTCGGCTGTGAAAAACGGTGGGGAAAGAAAATGGAAAGAATCGGTCTTTGTGGAAAGAGAAGGTTATCCACAGAAGGCGCAGCCGGCAAAGTGTTAACTCAGGGGAAAAATTCATTTTTTGGAGTTGATGTTGATGGTGATGTCCTTGATGGTCTGCGCGAAGCCCGGGTCGTTCTGGAGCTTTGTTTCAACCTGCTCGAGCGCGTGGAGGACGGTGGTGTGGTCGCGTCCGCCGAACTCGCGGCCGATGTCGGGCGTGGAGAGGTTCGTCATGCGGCGGACGAGGTACATGGCGGCCTGACGGGCGGTGACGGCCTCGCGGCTGCGGGAGGGTCCCTTGACCACCGCTTCGTCGATGCCGAAAAAGCGCGAGACCTCGTCGATGATGGAGGCGGCGGTTGGAATGTACTCGTTGGATTTGCGGAGCATATCGCGCACGGCGCGGTTGGCGCTCTCCTCGTCCATCTCCTTGCCGATCAGGTCGCGGTAGGCGAGGATCTTGTTCATCGCGCCCTCCAGCTGGCGGACGTTGCTGGAGACGTTCTCGGCGATGTACTTGGCAATGTCGTCGTCGATGACGCTGCCCCACTGGGCGGCTTTATTTTTGACGATGGCAAGGCGCGTTTCAAAATCGGGCGGCTGCACGTCGACGAGCAGGCCCCACTCGAAGCGGGTCTGCAGACGGTCGTCGAGCAGCTGCATCTCCTTGGGCGAGCGGTCGGAGGTGAGGACGATCTGGCGCTTGGACTCGTAGAGGGTGTTGAAGGTATGGAAGAACTCCTCCTGCGTCTGCTTGCGGCCGGCGATGAACTGCACGTCGTCCATCAGCAGGAGGTCCGCGTCGCGGTATTTGCTGCGGAACTCGACGTTTTTGCCGGTGCGGATGGCCTCGACCAGCTCGTTGGTAAAATCGTCGCCCTTGATGTAGACGATCTTGGCGTTGGGCGTTTTGGTGCGGATCTCGTGCGCGATGGCGTAGATCAGGTGCGTCTTGCCGAGGCCGGAGTCGCCGTAGATAAAAAGTGGGTTGTAGTGCTCCGCCGGCGCGTCCGCGACCGCGCGGGCCGCGGCGTAGGCGAGCTTGTTGCTGTCGCCCACGACGAAGGTATCAAAGGTAAATTCGCCGGACTCCAAAAGAGACGTCGGCTTTTTGGGCTTCTCCTGCCCGAAGGCGTCGCGCTCGGCGGCGGAGAGGAGCTTCACGTCAAAATCGGCGGAGAAGATCTCCTTCAATGCCGCCTTGAGGTTCGGCAGGAAGAGGGATTCGATCGTCCCGCGCTTGAAGTCGTTGGGACAGCAGAGGTAAAAGGTCATATCGCGGATGGCGACCGCCTCCACCTCGTCGAACCAGGTGGAGATGGCCGTTTCGGCCAAACCGCCGGCGCGCAGGCGCTCGAGCACGACCTGCCAGACGTCAGCTACAGAGTTCAAAGAAAACGCTCCTTTCGTGGGCGGGAATGAAGGCGCGGCACAGTGTAGCACAGCGCATAATATCACCTCTTTATTATACCAGAGACGAAGGAAAAAAGCAACTGCATTTTATATTTAGATAAGGTAAGATAAGCCGCGAAGCGGGCAGTTTGCGGTCGGAAAAGCGGGAGACCACAAGATTTTGTGGCTTGACAGGGTGGGCCGCATCTTATATAATATCCTCTGCGTTGCGTTGACCGCGGCGCAGAAAAATAGCTACTGCGGGGACGGGAGACCGCCGCCGTCGAGTAAGAGCGGCCGCTGGCCGCCGGCAAATTTTTTCAGGAGGTGTAACGCAATGGCTACTTCTCGTACCTATCAGCCCAAGAAGCTTCAGCGCTCCAAGGAACACGGCTTCCGCAAGAGAATGGCTACCGCCAACGGCCGCAAGGTCCTGGCCCGCCGCCGCGCAAGAGGCCGCGCCCGTCTGACCCATTGAGGGAGCCAAAGGCGCATCGCATATAGATAGACCGAGGGACGGACGATGGGAAAAATCGCCGTCCCTTAGAGGCTATCGTCCAAAAACGCCGGAATGGCGGAAAAGGACGGATGCAGGAGAGAAGCAATGAAGCGAACGACGACCGTTAAGGAGAATTATGAGTTCCGCCGGATCTACGCCAAGGGGCGGTCCGGCGTTTCGCCGTACCTTGTGGTCTACGTCCGCCCGAACCGGCGGGGGCATAACCGCCTCGGCGTGACGGTGAGCACAAAGCTCGGACACGCCGTGGTGCGCAACCGCGTCCGCCGCCGTCTGCGGGAAATTTTCCGGCTCAATCAAGGCGGGCTCGCGCAGGGGTATGATATGATCCTCGTCGCGCGCACGCGCGCGGTGGGGGCGGAATACCGTGAGCTCGAGCGCGCGTTTTTGAACGTGTGCGGAAAGCTCGGACTGCGGGAGAAGAAGCCGTGAAGCGATTTCTTCTCGCGCTCGTGCGCTTTTATCGGAAAAGCATCTCTCCCCTGCGTCCCCCCTGCTGCCGCTTCATCCCCACCTGCTCGCAGTACGCGCTCGAGGCCATCGAGAAGTACGGCGCGCTCAAGGGGGGCTGGCTGGCGTTCAAAAGAATTATGCGGTGCCATCCGTTCTATCGGGGCGGAAAGATCTACGACCCCGTTCCCTGAGTGGGAACACCAAAAAACACGGAGGACACAAAAATGTTTGCAACGATCGGATACTATATCTGTATCCCATTCGCATGGCTGCTCCGCGCGCTCTATGAGCTGACAAGCTCTTACGGCTGGGCGCTGGTGCTCTTTACCGTGGTCATCAAGCTGATCATGCTGCCCTTCCAGATGAAATCGAAGAAGAGCATGATGCGCATGAGCCGCTTCCAGCCCATGATCAAAGAGATCCAGACCCGCTATAAGAACAATCAGGTCAAGATGAACGAGGAGCTGCAGAGGCTCTACGCAGAGGAAGGCGTCAACCCCATGAGCGGCTGCCTGTGGAGCTTCCTGCCCTTCCCCATCCTCATTGCCCTGTATTCCATCATCCGTCAGCCCATCACGCGCTTCATGATGCTCACGACCACGGCCATGCAGGGCGTGATCGATGCGGTGAGAGAGGCGGGCTTTAATCTCGCCGCCATCGCCATGACGGCGAACGACGGCGCCGTGACCGTGAAGGACGGTCTGACGCAGCTGCAGCCCTACGGCCAGATCACGCTCGTGAAGGCCGCGCAGGAGCTGGGCGTCGCCCTGCCCGAGGGCTGGATCCACATGGACTTCAGCTTCCTTGGCATGGACCTCACCACGATCCCCAGTGACGTCATCGGTCAGATCGGGACCGGCGGCTGGGCCGTTATCGGCGTGCTGCTCATCCCCATCATTTCCGGCGCGCTGAGCTTCTGGCAGTCCAAGGTCTCCATGGCCGGCAACCCCTCGGCCGCGGACCCCAACGACCCCACCGCGCGCTCGAGCCGCATGATGATGTGGATGATGCCCATCATGTCCCTCTGGATCGGCTTTACCCTGCCCGCCTCCCTCGGCGTGTACTGGATCGCGAACAGCGTTCTGATGCTCGTGCAGGAGAAGACCCTCAACAAGTATTTCAAGAAGAGCATGGCCGCGGAGGACGAGGCGCGTGAGAAGGCCCGCATGGAGGACCGTCTCCGCCGCATGGAGGAGGCCCGCGTTGCCCAGCAGCAGCGCGAGGCCGAAAAGAAGAGCCTGAAGGAAAAGCAGAAGGCCGCGCAGGCCGCTAAGGCGGCCAAGGCCGAAAAGGCCAGGAAGGCCACCACCGAGAACGGCCGCATCGGAGACCGTCCGTACGCGAGAGGCCGTTCGTTCAACGCCGACCACTACGGCGAATAACGAAAAGGAGCTTGTCTTAGATGATCAAGTTTATTGATATGACGGGCAAGACCGAGGACGAGGCCATTCGCCGCGCACTCGCGCAGCTCGGCATGGAGCGCGACGACGTTTCCGTGGAGATCCTCGAGCGCGCGAAGTCCGGCTTCCTCGGCATCGGCGGTTCGCCCGCAACGGTCCGCGTCAGCTATGACGACGGCCAGCCGGAGCCGGTCAAGCCAGAACCCAAGAGCGCCGCGCCCAAGGCGGAGAAGAAGCCCGTCTACTGCGCCGAGGTGCTGCAGAAGGAAATGCGCGCCAAGGAAAAGCAGGAGCGGGAGGCCAGGCGCGGCGAGCGAAAAGCCGAGCCGAAGGCCGAGAAGGCTCCGCGCGAGCCGGCCGTGCTCGGCGAGGAGATCCGCGACGAGAAGAGCGAGCAGATCCGCACGTTCCTCTCCGGTCTGCTCGAGCACATGGACGCCAAGGCCGAGGTCAAGGTCTATGAGGTCGAGAAGAACCGCTACAAGGTCATTTTAGAGGGCGAAAAGCTCGGCGCGCTCATCGGCCGCCGCGGCGAAACGCTCGACGCCATTCAGCAGCTGACGAACTATTCCATCAACCGCGGCGGCGAGAGCAAGCGCGCCCGTGTGCAGATCGACGCCGAGAACTACCGCGAAAAGCGCGAGGAGAGCCTGGAACGTCTGGCGCAGAAGGTCGCGGGCAAGGTGGTCAAGTACCGCCGCAACGTGACGCTCGAGCCGATGAACGCCTACGAGCGCCATGTGATCCATACGGCGCTGCAGGACACGCAGTACATCACGACCTTCTCCATCGGCACGGAGCCGAACCGCCGCGTGGTGGTCTCCTACGACCGCACGAAGCAGTAAACCGCAGGAAAAAGAAAGATGCCATACGGCATCTTTCTTTTTTTCAGGGGCGAAGCTCTGCTATGATGGAGCGGAGAAAAGAAACGGGAGGATGATCCTCATGAAGCTGGTATCGTGGAACGTGAACGGCCTGCGGGCCTGTCTGAACAAGGGCTTTCTGGATTTTGTGGCGCTCGCGGACGCGGATGTGATCTGCTTGCAGGAAACAAAGCTGCAGCCGCATCAGGTGAGCTTCGAGCTGCCAGGCTATCGGATGTATTTCAACAGCGCGGACAAGGCCGGCTACTCCGGCACGGCGGTGCTCACGAGAAAGGAGCCGCTGAACGTCACCTACGATTTCGGCGACGACGAGCACCGGCACGAGGGGCGCGTCATCACGGCGGAGTACGAGGACTTCTACCTCGTGTGCTGCTATACGCCGAACGCGCAGGACGAGCTGCGACGTCTCCCCTATCGGATGCGGTGGGAGGACGATCTGCGGGAATACCTCTGCAGGCTGGATCAGACGAAGCCCGTGGTGTACTGCGGTGACCTGAACGTGGCGCACGAGGAGATCGACCTGAAGAACCCAAAGACGAACCACTTCAACCCCGGCTTTTCCGACGAGGAGCGCGGGAAAATGACCGAGCTGCTCTCGGCGGGCTTTGTGGATTCGTTCCGCGCGCTCTGGCCGGACCGCGCCGACGCCTATTCGTGGTGGAGCTACCGCGCGGCGTCTCGTGCGCGGAACGTGGGGTGGAGGATCGACTATTTCATCGTGTCCGAACGGCTGCGCGGGCGCATCAAAAAGGCGGAGATCTGGAGCGAGATCATGGGCAGCGACCACTGTCCCGTGATGCTGGAGCTGGAATGAACGGAAAAGGCGGACGCCCCACGGGCGTCCGCCTTTTGCGCTGCCGTCAAATTTTAGAGCAGAGCGAACATCTGTTTGAAAAAGTGCTTGTACTATGCGGCGGAATGTGGTACAATAATATACTTCAAAAACGACGCGGAGAGGGTGAGCGCATGAGCGTGCATGAGGGGCACCGACAGAGAAAGAAGGAGCAGTTCCGCGAGCATGGGCTGGACGCCTTTGCCGACCATGAGGCGCTGGAGCTGCTGCTCTATTACGCCATTCCGCGGCAGGACACGAACCCCATCGCGCACCGTCTGCTCGAACGCTTCGGCTCGCTCGAGGGCGTGTTTTCCGCGCCGGCCTACGAGCTGCAGAGGGTCGAGGGCGTGGGCGAGAACGCCGCGACGCTTATCCGGCTGCTCTTCCCGCTCTGCCGCCGCGTGCGCACGAGCGGCGGCAGGCATGAGGTCATTTTCAACACGCGCGAAAACATCGGCGCGTATTTCATCGAGCTGTTCCTCGGCGAGCGGCGGGAGGTCTTTTACGAGGCCTGTCTGGACGCGAAGGGCAAGCTGCTTGCCTGCTACCGATTGGCGGAGGGCGGCCCGGATCAGGTGACGATCAACATGCGCACCGTGGTGGAGAACGCGCTCAACGCCAACGCGAGCCTGGTGGTGCTGTCGCACAACCATCCGAGCGGCGTGGCGCTGCCGAGCAAGGAGGATAACCAGACGACCCTGCAGATCAAGCGGGCGCTCGCGGACATCGGCGTGCAGCTGGTGGACCATGTGATCGTCGCGGACGGGGACTTTGTGTGCCTGCGCGACAACGGACTTTTGGATTGAGGAGGCAGACCATGGAATTCAAGCTCCATGCGCCCTTTCAGGCGACCGGCGACCAGCCGGAGGCCATTGCCGCGCTCGCGCGCGGCGTCGAATTGGGACTGGACGAGCAGGTGCTGCTCGGTGTGACCGGCTCGGGCAAGACGTTCACAATGGCGAGCGTGATCGAAAGGGTCCAGCGTCCCACGCTGGTGCTGGCGCATAACAAGACGCTCGCCGCGCAGCTGTGCGCGGAGTTCAAGGAGTTTTTCCCCGAGAACGCGGTGGAATACTTTGTCAGTTACTACGACTACTATCAGCCCGAGGCGTATATCCCGCATACGGACACCTACATCGCCAAGGACGCCTCGACGAACGAGGAGATCGACCGCCTGCGCCTGAGCGCGACCTGCGCGCTGCTCGAGCGGCGGGACGTGATCGTGGTCTCGTCCGTGAGCTGCATCTACGGTCTCGGCGAGCCGGACGACTTCGCCAAGCTGATGATCTCGCTGCGCCCGGGACAGACGATGGAGCGCGACGAGCTGCTGCGCCGTCTGGTGGAGGACCGCTACGAGCGCAACGATGTGGCCTTTGAGCGCAACCGCTTCCGCGTGCGCGGCGACGCGGTGGACATCTATCCCGCCTACTGGCGCGACCGCGCGGTGCGCGTGGAGTTCTTCGGCGACGAGATCGACGCCATCCGCGAGTTCCAGCCCGTGACCGGCGTGGTGACGAAGACTTTGCAGCACACGGTCATTTATCCCGCGTCGCACTATGTGACGACGAAGGACAAGATGGAGCGCGCCATCGAGGAGATCGAGCGCGAGCTGGAGGTGCGCGAGAAATTCTTCACCGACAACGGGCAGGCGGTGGAGGCGCAGCGCATCCACCAGCGGACGAGGTACGACATCGAGATGATGCGCGAGCTGGGCTACTGCACGGGCATCGAGAACTATTCGCGCGTCATTTCCGCGCGGCCGGAGGGGTCCGCGCCCATGACGCTGCTCGACTACTTCCCCAAGGACTTTCTGCTCTTTGTGGACGAGAGCCATGTGACGCTGCCGCAGGTGCGGGCGATGTACAACGGCGACCGCGCGCGCAAGGACGCGCTGGTGCAGTACGGCTTCCGCCTGCCCTGCGCGTATGACAACCGTCCGCTCAAATTTGAGGAATTTGAGCGGCGCGTCCACCAGCGCATTTACGTCTCTGCGACGCCGGGCGACTATGAGCGCGAGCGCGCGGGGCAGATCGTGGAGCAGGTCATCCGCCCGACGGGTCTGCTCGATCCGCACGTGGAGGTGCGGCCCGTCACGGGACAGATCGACGACCTTGTGGGCGAGATCAACGCGCGCGCCGCGCGCAATGAGCGCGTGCTGGTGACGACGCTGACGAAGAAGATGGCGGAGGACCTGACGGAATATCTGCGCACGGTGGGCGTGCGTGTGCGCTATATGCACGCGGACGTGGAGACCATCGAGCGCATGGAGCTCATCCGCGACCTGCGGCTGGGCGAGTTCGACGTGCTCGTCGGCATCAACCTGCTGCGCGAGGGCCTCGACCTGCCGGAGGTGTCGCTCGTCGCCATCCTCGACGCGGACAAGGAGGGCTTCCTGCGCAGCGAGACGAGTCTGGTGCAGACCATCGGCCGCGCCGCGCGAAACGCGGACGGGCTGGTCATTCTCTACGCCGATACGGTCACGCCGTCGATGAAGCGGGCCATGGACGAGACGGAGCGTCGCCGCGCCATTCAGGACAAATACAACAAGGAGCACGGCATCGTGCCGCAGACCATCCGCAAGGACGTGCGCGAGATCCTGGAGATCTCCAAGAAGGACGAGGACGGCGCGCGCCGGCGCGGCAAGCGCAAGCTCTCGGAGCGCGAGCGGGACGAGGAGATCCGCAAGCTCGAAAAGCAGATGCAGGAGGCGAGCCGGATGCTCGAGTTCGAGTATGCCGCCGTGCTGCGCGACCGCATCATCGAGCTGCGCAAGGAACAAAAATAAAGAGAGAACAAGCCATGAAAAAATATCTTCCCTATCTGAATATTCTCGGCGCGGCGGCCTGTTGGGGCTGCATCGGACTGTTTTCGCGCACGCTCTCGCTTGCGGGCATGAGCGCGGCGAACATCGTCGTCATCCGCAACCTTGGCGGGCTTATCCTGCTGACGCTCATTTTTGCGCTGACGGACCGGAGCGTGTTTCATGTGAAACCGAAGCATCTGCCCATTTTTTTTGGCACGGGCGTGGTGAGCGTGCTGCTCTTTACGCTGTGCTACTTCCGCTGTCAGGAGCTTTGCTCGCTGGCGGTGAGCGCTATTCTGCTCTACACCGCACCCGCGATGGTCGTGCTGATGAGCGCGGCGGTGTTCCGCGAGCGGATCACAGGGAAAAAGGTCATGGCGCTCGTGCTGGCGCTGCTCGGCTGCTCGTTCGTGACGGGCGTTTGGAGCGGGGGCGCGAGTGTGACGGCGGCAGGCGTGCTGTTTGGACTTGGAAGCGCGTTTTTCTATGCGCTCTACTCCATCTTCGCACCTTTCGGCCTGCGGCACTACACGCCGTTCACCGTGGTGTACTGGACGTTCGTGTTCGGCGGGCTCGGCTCGCTCTTCCTGCTCGACGCGGGCGAGATGCGCGCGGTGTTCGCGGATGGAAAAATGATTCTCGTCGCGCTGGGGCTGATCGTCATCTCGACGGTGCTGCCGTATCTGCTGTATACGAACGGGCTTGCCAGGGTCGAGAGCGGCAAGGCGAGCATTCTGGCGAGTCTGGAGCCGGTGGTCGCGTCGTTCGTGGGCATCCTCGCCTTCGGCGAGCCGGTGAGCCTGACGGTATTTCTGGGGCTGGGGTGCATCCTCGCCTGCGTGTATGTATTGAGGTGAACGAAGATGGCAAAGAATAAGGAAGAAAAGACGAATGTGATGCGCGTGCTGGAGCAGAAGAAGATCGCGTATACCGCGCACAGCTATCCGCACGAGGAGGGCGTGGCGGTAGACGGCGTGACCGTCGCGAAAAGCATGGGCTTTGATCCCGCGCAGGTTTTTAAGACGCTGGTGGCGCGGGGCGCGAGCGGACAATACTATGTGTTCGACGTGCCGGCGGCGGAGAGCCTTGACCTCAAGAAGGCGGCGAAGGCCGTCGGCGAAAAGTCCATCGAAATGATCCATCAGAAGGAGCTGCTGCCGCTCACGGGCTATGTTCACGGCGGCTGCTCGCCGGTGGGCATGAAGAAGCTGTTCCCGACGGTTTTCCACCGCTCGGTGGAAAACCTGTCAACGGTCATCGTGTCCGCGGGGAAAATCGGCTGTCAAGTGGAGGTCAAACCCGCCGATCTGATGGGGCTGGTGCGCGCGGAAACGGCGGACATCATCGTGGAGTAACACATTCTAAAGTTATAAATGAAGGGGAATACAAGATGACAAAGAAAGAATTTAAAGAGGAATTCTTTGAGCTGTTAGATAGACCAATCAGTGGAATGAGCTTTGATGAGCAAATCAATTATGTGGAAAAACTCCTCGTAGATTTCCAAAGAGAAAATGAAGAAAAGAGAGATACCAGTAATAAAGGAAAAGAATGGACGGATGAACAATTAAAAATCATTTTATCAGATGCAGCATCAGCAAGCAATTGCATGAAGTATGCGAAGATATTTCATCGAGGCTATGGTAGTATCGAACAAATCTACCGATGGTCAACGACTCCCCAAAAGGATGTAGATCGGAAAAGAGGAGACGATAAATTCGTCCTCCAGGTTAAACGAATTGCAAAAGAACTCGGACTTCGAGGTTAGAGCGATTACGAATTGTATTATTATGGAGTAAAATTACATGTTGGATCAGATTTTTGTCAAGGGCGCGCGGGAGAACAATCTCAAGAACATTGACGTGAGCATCCCGCGCGACAAGCTGACCGTCATTACGGGCCTGTCCGGCAGCGGCAAGAGCTCGCTGGCGTTTGACACCATCTATGCCGAGGGACAGCGGCGGTATGTGGAAAGTCTTTCGTCCTACGCGCGGATGTTCCTCGGGCAGAAGGAAAAGCCCGATGTGGACTACATCGACGGCCTCTCCCCCGCCATCTCCATCGATCAGAAAACGACCTCGCAGAATCCGCGCTCGACGGTGGGCACGGTGACGGAGATCTACGACTATCTGCGCCTTCTTTGGGCGCGGGTCGGCACGCCGCACTGCCCGAATTGCGGAAAAGAGATCAAGCAGCAGACCATCGACCAGATCGTGGATCAGGTGATGGCGCTGGGCGAGGGTACGAGAATTCAGGTGATGGCGCCGGTCATCCGCGGAAAGAAGGGCGAGTACGCCAAAATTTTCGAGGACGCGCGCAAGTCCGGCTACGTCCGCGTGCGCGTGGACGGGAGCATGTACGATCTGAGCGAGGAGATCAAGCTCGAAAAGAACATCAAGCACAGCATCGAGGTCGTGGTGGACCGTTTGATCCTGAAGCCCGATGTGGTGCATCGTCTGAGCGATTCGGCGGAGACCGCCGCGGCGCTCTCGGGCGGACTGGTGCTCATCAACGTGCTCAATCCCGAGCAGGATATCCTGTTCTCGCAGAACTACGCCTGCGAGGACTGCGGTGTGTCCATCGAGGAGCTGACGCCGCGGATGTTCTCGTTCAACAATCCCTTCGGCGCGTGCCCGGCCTGTACGGGTCTCGGCAGCCAGCTCAAGGTCGATCCGGAGCTGGTCATTCCGAATAAGACGCTCTCCATCCTCGACGGCGCCATCTGCGCGTCGGGGTGGAACAACGTGCGCGGCGACGGCATCTCGAGGATGTACTTTGACGCATTGTCGAAGAAGTATCACTTCTCGCTGCGCGAGCCGGTGGAAAAGCTCCCGCCGGAGGTCATGGATGTGATCCTCTACGGCACGAAGGGCGAAAAGCTGGAGCTGCACTACGATCAGCCGCGCGGCAAGGGCGTACTGTACCAGCCGTTCGAGGGCATCGTCAACAACCTCGAGCGCCGCTATCAGGAGACGCAGAGCGAGAGCGTGCGCGCGGAGCTGGAGGAGTGCATGAGCGAGTGCCCATGCCCTGCGTGTCAGGGCCGCAGGCTGCGGCGCGAGTCGCTGGCAGTGACGGTCGGCGGCATGGACATCGACACGTTCACGCGCATGAGCGTGACAGAGGAGATCGCGTTTGTCGATTCCCTCACGCTTACCGAGCAGCAGCTGCGCATCGGCGAGCGCATTTTGAAGGAGATCAAAAACCGTCTCGGCTTTTTGCAGTCGGTCGGTCTGGACTATCTGACGCTTTCGCGCGCGAGCGCAACGCTCTCCGGCGGCGAGAGCCAGCGCATAAGACTGGCGACGCAGATCGGCAGCAGCCTGATGGGGGTGCTGTACATCCTCGACGAGCCGTCCATCGGACTGCACCAGCGCGACAACGACAAGCTGCTCGCGACGCTCAAGCGGCTGCGCGACCTCGGCAATACGCTGATCGTGGTCGAGCACGACGAGGACACCATGCGCGCGGCGGACTATATCGTGGACATCGGCCCGGGGGCGGGCGTCCACGGCGGGCGCGTCGTCGCGGCGGGCACGCCGGAGGAGGTCATGGCGAACAAGGCGAGCCTGACCGGTCAGTATCTGAGCGGGAAAAAGAAGATCGAAACACCGAAAACGCGGCGCGCGGGGAACGGTAAGCGGCTCACCGTGCGCGGGGCGCGGGAAAATAACCTCAAGAACATCGATGTGAGTGTCCCGCTCGGGACATTTACCTGCGTGACAGGCGTCTCCGGCAGCGGCAAAAGCTCGCTCGTCAACGAGATCATCTACAAAAAGCTGGGCGCAGACCTCAACCGCATGAAGGCGCACGCGGGAAAGCACCGCGCTATCGAGGGCGAGGAGAATCTGGACAAGGTCATCTGCATCGACCAGAGCCCCATTGGGCGCACGCCGCGCTCGAACCCCGCGACATATACGAATTTGTTCAACGATATTCGCGACCTGTTCGCCTCCACGCCGGACGCGAAGGCACGCGGCTACAACGCGGGGCGCTTCAGCTTCAATGTGCGCGGCGGCCGCTGCGAGGCCTGCGGCGGCGACGGTCAGCTCAAGATCGAGATGCACTTCCTGCCGGATATTTACGTTCCCTGCGAGGTGTGCAAGGGCAAGCGCTACAACCGCGAGACGCTGGAGGTCCACTATAAGGGCAGGAGCATCGCGGACGTGCTGGAAATGACGGTGGAGGAGGCGCTGGAGTTTTTCCGCGACCTGCCGAAGCTGGCGAACAAGCTCGAGACGCTGCGCGACGTGGGCTTGGGGTATATCAAGCTCGGACAGTCCTCCACCACGCTCTCGGGCGGCGAGGCGCAGCGCGTGAAGCTCGCGACCGAGCTAAGCAAGCGCGCGACGGGACGCACCATCTATATCCTCGACGAGCCGACCACCGGACTGCACACAGACGATGTGCGAAAGCTCTTAGAGGTCTTGCAGAAGCTGACCGACGCGGGCAACACGGTGCTCGTCATCGAGCACAATCTGGATGTCATCAAGTCGGCGGACTATCTCATTGACCTCGGCCCCGAGGGCGGCAGCGGCGGCGGTACGCTCGTTGCCTGCGGCACGCCCGAGGAGGTCGCGGCGTGTGAGGCATCCTACACGGGACAGTATTTGAAGAAGGTTTTATAAGAGATCCCGCACCCTTTACGGCGGTTTTTCATAAGCTGGCGCGAGAGGGGTGGGAGTATGCAGCTTTTGCAGGACGGCGTGATCGCGGCGCTCGCTGCGGTGGGGCTGGCGACGATCGTATGGTTCACGGTCACGGCGCTGACGCATCCGCGCGAGCGGGTGCGCAGCGAGACGGCGGTGATCGTGCCCGCGCGGGGCGCGGCGGAGGCGCTGGAGCACACGGTGCGGACGCTCGAGAGCGAGCGTTACGCCTCGGGCGGCTTTTCGCGCATTATCATCGCGGACTGCGGCATGGACGAGGACGCGCAGCGCGTGGCGCAGCTGCTGTGCCGCGAGAGCTTCGATGTGACGGTCTGCCCGCAGGGCGATCTCGCGCGGCAGTTTGACTGAACGAAAGAGAATGGAGAGAGGGACATGGGAGAGCGCACGACGGTCATCGGTACGATCCTGGCGGTCGTTTTCCAGAACGAGGAGAACGGCTATACGGTCGCGCGCATCGTCACGGACGACGGCGAGCCGGTAACGGTGGTGGGCTGCATCCCCTGCGCCGCGCCCGGCGAGGAGCTGATCCTGACCGGACGCTACACGACGCATCCGCAGCACGGCGAGCAGTTCGCCGCCGACGAGGTGGAGCGGCATATGCCGACGGGCGAGACGGAGATATTGAACTATCTCGCCTCCGGCGTGGTGCGCGGCATCGGACCGGCGACGGCGCAGAAGCTGGTGGACCGCTTTGGCGCGGACACGCTCGACGTGCTTGACGGCGAACCGGAGAAGCTCAGGACCATCAAGGGCATCACCGACAAGCGCGCGCGGGAGATCGCGGAGAGCTGGCGCGAGCTTGCGGGGCTGCGGCGCGTGCTGGACTTCCTGACGAAGTACGACCTGCCGGTGGGGCTTGCGATGCAGCTTTTCCGGCGCTACGGCGCGGACGCGATGGACGCGCTGCGGCGCAACCCGTATCTCCTCAGCGGCGAGGCGTTCGGCGTGGATTTTTCCGTGTCGGACGAGATCGCGCTGTCGATGGGCTTCTCGGGCGATTCCTCCTGCCGCACGGAGGCGGGGGTGCTCTTTGAGCTGAGCCACAACGAGCAGAGCGGCGGACACGTCTTTCTGCCGCGGGAAAAGCTTGTGGCGGCGACGGCGCAGCTGCTCGACGGGGATACGGATACGGCGGAAAAGGCGCTCGACGATCTGCTCGAGCGCGGAAGCGTGGTGCAGGAGCAGGTCGCCAACGTGGAGGGCTGCTATCTGCGGCGCTGCCACGAGGCGGAGACCTACGTTTGTACGCGCGTGCGCGCGATGCTGGCCGACAAGCCGGACAAGCTGCGCGGCGCGAAGAAGATCATTGACGAAATCGAGCGCGGGCAGGGCATCGAGTACGCGCCATTGCAGCGGCAGGCCGTGGAGCTGGCCGCGCAGGAGGAGCTGCTGATCCTGACCGGCGGGCCGGGCACGGGCAAGACAACGAGCGTGCGCGGCATTGTGGCGCTCTTTGAGCGCATGGGGCTGGACGTGCTGCTCTGCGCGCCGACGGGGCGCGCCGCCAAGCGCATGGGCGAGCTGTGCGGCAAGGAGGCGCAGACCATCCACCGTCTGCTCGGCATGAGCTGGAATGAGCAGACGGGTGATGTGACCTTTACGAAAAACGAAAAGGAGCCGCTGGAGGCGGACGCGGTGATCGTGGACGAGACCTCCATGGTCGATCTGGCGCTGATGCGCGCGCTGCTCGCGGCGCTGCGGCCCGGCTGCCGGCTGGTGCTGGTGGGCGACCCCGACCAGCTGCCGAGCGTCGGCGCGGGGAATGTGTTCGGCGACCTCATCCGCTCGGAGCGCGTCGCGACCGTGGCGCTCAAGGACATTTTCCGTCAGGCGGAGCGCAGCGCCATCGTGCGCAGCGCGCATCTGGTGAACGAGGGGCAGCTGCCGGAGCTGCAGAATACCGCCGCGAGCGACTTTTTCTTCCTCCCCCGCCGCGACAGCGCGCGTCTGGTGGACACGGTGGTGGAGCTGTGCAAAACGAGGCTGCCCGAAAAGATGCACATTCCCGCCGAGAGCATTCAGGTGCTCACGGCGACGCGCAAGGGCGACACCGGCACGGCGGCGCTCAACCGCGCCCTGCAGGCGGCGCTGAATCCCGCGGGCGCGGGACGGCACGAAAAGCGCTTCGGCGACCTCGTGTTCCGCGAGGGCGACCGCGTGATGCAGACGCGCAACGACTATGATGTTTTATGGGAGCGCGAGGACGGCACGGCGGGCGCGGGCATCTTCAACGGCGACGTGGGAAAGATTTTGCAGATCGACCCGAGCGGCGAGCTCATTTCCATCGCCTTTGACGACCGCGTGGCGACCTACACGGCGGATATGCTCGCGGAGCTGGACATGGCCTATGCCATGACCGTACATAAGGCGCAGGGCAGCGAGTACCGCGCGGTGATCTTTGTCAGCGCGCCGGCCGCGCCGGGGCTGATGGTGCGCGGGGTGCTCTACACCGCCATCACGCGGGCGCGGGAACTGCTGATCCTCGTCGGGGACGACGTGAGCCTTGGGAAAATGGCGGCGAACGACCGCCGCACGCGCCGCTACAGCGGTCTGCGCTGGCGGCTCGGGAACGGAGGGACGGCATGAGTCTGAAAGAAAAGCTGCTCGATCTGTTCTTTCCGCCGCGGTGCGCGTTTTGCCGCCGGACGGGCGTGCATGGCGTGTGCGCGGACTGCGAGAGGTCGCTCCCCTACGCGAAGGTGCAGCTGTGCGAGGGTGCGGGCTTCGGGAAGTGCGCCTCTCCCCTGCTCTATGAGGACGCGGTGCGCGAGAGCCTGCTGCGCTTCAAGTTCCACGGCGCGCAGAGCGCCGCCGAGGGCTACGGCGAGCTGCTCGCCCGCTGCGCGGCGGAGGAACTGGGCGATCAGTTTGACACGGTGACATGGGTGCCGGTGAGCCGCGGGCGCGAACACGAGCGCGGCTACGATCAGGCGTACCTGCTGGCGAAGGAGACGGCAAGGCGCTGGGGCGTCGAGCCGGTATGTCTGCTGCGGAAAACAAGAAACAACGCCGCGCAGTCCGGATTGTCCTCCGCTGCCGAGCGGCGGGGCAATGTGCTGGGCGTGTACGAGGCGGAAAACGCGGACAAAATTCGCGGCGCAAAAATTTTGCTCATCGACGATATTCTGACCACCGGCGCGACGCTGGGCGAATGTGTGCGCGTGCTCAGGGAGGCCGGCGCGGCGGATGTGGTGTGCGCGACGCTCGCCCGCGCCGTGACGGAAAGGGAAAAGGACGGCGCAAGGCGTGAGACACTGGCGTGATTTGGCACACGCTCCGCGGCACATAGATGCGGCAAAATCACACACAATGCTATTGCAAAACCGTTTTTCAGCCGCTATAATAGAAAAGCAAGCGAGATAAAATGCGGATATTTCCGCCGGAATACAAAGGAAAATGAGAGAGGTAGCATTATGTGTTCACTGGCAAAGGACATCGGTATCGACCTCGGTACCGCGTCGGTTCTGATCTATGTAAAGGACAAGGGCATCGTGCTCAACGAGCCGAGCGTGGTGGCCATTGATAAGGATACGGGTAAGCTGTTGAAGGTCGGCGCGGACGCGCAGGCCATGCTGGGCCGCACGCCCGGCAACATCGTCGCGATCCGCCCCCTGCGCGAGGGCGTTATCTCCGACTATGAGGTGACCGAGCGGATGCTCAAGGAGTTCATCCACAAGGTCATGGGCTTCCAGTTCTTCAAGCCGCGCATCATCATCTGCGTGCCCTCCGGCATCACCGAGGTCGAGGAGCGCGCGGTCATCGACGCGGGCATTCAGGCGGGCGCGCGCCGCGTGTACCTCATTGAGGAGCCGGTCGCGGCAGCCATCGGCGCGGGCATCGACATCACCCAGCCCGACGGCCATTTCATCATCGACATCGGCGGCGGCACGAGCGATATCGCGGTCATCTCCCTCTCCGGCGTGGTCGAGAGCGCGTCCATCAAGGTCGCGGGCGACCAGTTCAACGAGGCGGTCGTGAAGTATATGCGCCGCAAGCACAACCTGCTCATCGGCGAGCGCACGGCGGAGGAAATGAAAATGAGCATCGGCTGCGTCTTCCCGCCCGAGGAGGAAATGACGATGGAGATCAAGGGCCGCTGCCTGCTCACGGGCCTGCCCAAGCTCATCACCGTGACCTCCACCGAGATGATGGACGCCTTTGAGGAGCCGGTCGAGCGCATCATGGAGGCTGTGCATCAGGTCCTTGAGCGCACGCCGCCCGAGCTGGTGGCGGACATCTCCAGCAACGGCATCGTGATGACCGGCGGCGGCAGCCTGATCCGCGGCTTTGATAAGCTGGTCACGGCGCGCACGGGTATCCACACGGTGGTGGCGGAGAACGCCATCCAGTGCGTCGCCGAGGGCACGGGCAAGAGCCTTGAGAGCGTCGGCGAGATGAAGGACGGCACGATGAACCTGAGCCGCCGCAAGCAGATCAACTGAGAACGAAAGTCTGATAAGAGCGGAGGTGCTTCTGCATGAACTGTCCTTATTGCGGTCAGGCGATGGAGATTGGTTATCTTCGCGGCGAGCGGGGTTATTCCCTGCTGTGGACAGACGACCCGTTCAAGATGACAGACATAGCGTTTGGGAACGATCTGCGGCTTTGCAGGGTGACGGACATCGACAAGCCTAAGGCGCATTTGTGCAGGGCTTGCCGAAAGATCGTGCTTGAGGTTTCGGACGCAGCTGAAATTTGAACAAAACGGGGCTTCGACCAACCGGTCGAAGCCCCTTCCCTTTTACGAAGGAAGGGCGCGGCCATTTGACCGCGCCCTTCTGCCTTATTTCTTTTCAATGACCTTGAGGACCTTTTCGTAGCACTCCTCGGCGAGCGGGATGGCGTGGGCCAGCATGGCCTCGCCCTTGTGGCAGCACTCATCCGCGTACTCCTTGTCCTTGAGGGACGAGAGGTTGATGAGGACGTTGAGCCACGCGCTCTGCATGGCGGTCTTGAGCGTCAGGGCCGCGATGCCGAGGTCGCTCACGACGTTCGGATTGGTCGTGCCGACGAGCGTTGCGAGCAGGTCGATGGATTCCAGACAGACCTCCATCATCGTCAGGGGGACCTCCGTGCAGTTGCGGAAGCTGGCCTGCACCGCGCCGCGGCGAATGGCCTTCTGGGCGTCATTCTCCTTGGGCAGGGCGAGGGATTCGATGAGCACGTCGAACACTTCGCTGTCGCGGTTCATCACGTCCACAAAGCGCTCTTTGAGCTCGTTGCCCTTGGCGATGGCATCGAGAATGCGCTCACGGTCGTCCTCAAAGCCCTTTTTGGAGAGCGTGAGACCGTTGACCATCATGGTCAGCGCGACGCCGATGCCGCCCGCGAGACCCGCGACCGCGCCGCCGCCGGGGGCGGGTGCGTCGGAGCCGACCGCGTTGATGAGCTCCGTGACCTTCATATCCGCAATTTTCATGGAAAGTCCCTCCTTAGGGGTATGTAAATTTTAAAACAGGCCCGTGATGCGGCCGTTTTCGTCCACGTCGATCTTCTCGGCGGACGGGACCTTGGGAAGACCCGGCATGGTCATGAT
>CALDMA010000187.1 GCA_937915075.1 uncultured Oscillospiraceae bacterium | reverse complement strand
ACCTCTCACGCGAGCGTGTACGCGGGCGGCGACGCCGTCACCGGCGCGGCCACCGTCATCCTCGCCATGGGCGCGGGCAAGCTCGGCGCCAAGAGCATCGACGAGCAGCTCAGCAAGAAGTAAACCCTACATAGCGAAACGAAAAGAGAGAGCCGACAAGGCTCTCTCTTTTGCATTGCGATCAGAATTTTTTCCACCAACCCTGATTGGATTCGATGTAATCGGAGCGTTTGTCGTCTGGTGTATTGTACCACTCGCGATTCTCCTTCGTATCATCGGAGTCGATCTGCTTCAGCCAATCCTTATAGTTGCTGTCATCCTGCTTATTTGCCATAGTCTGCTGTGCCCCAGTATTTTTTGGAGTGTCACAACGGAACCGCCGAGAAAGCTGAAATCAGCGTGTCGGGTGGAATGTGCTTGTAGATTTGTTTGATAGATTCTTTGTAGTGTGTGATTGTTCCGGAACGCAGATTTCGCGCTTTCATGTCAAGCACATATTCTTCAAAACCGTCTTGAAAAGTTTTGCCCTCTGACGCTGACAGCTTGATTTTTTTGGCGTTTCCCATAGTAACGATAACCTCCAAAAGCAGAAAAGTAGTAAGCCCATCATCGTGTGATTTTTTCACGATGATGGGCTTACTGGATGCTTCAAATGAAATATCTGCTTTTCTAACTTTTTAAGGTTAAAACCGCACGTTTTCTGCGCTTACTTCAGGCTCTCCGCCACGGCGACAGCCACCGCGACGGTCGCGCCGACCATCGGGTTATTGCCCATGCCGAGGAAGCCCATCATCTCCACATGCGCGGGCACGGAGGAGGAGCCGGCGAACTGAGCGTCGGAATGCATACGGCCCATGGTGTCGGTCATGCCGTAAGAGGCAGGACCGGCGGCCATGTTGTCGGGGTGCAGGGTGCGGCCCGTGCCGCCGCCGGAGGCGACGGAGAAATACTTCTTGCCCTGCTCGATGCACTCCTTCTTATAGGTGCCGGCGACGGGATGCTGGAAGCGGGTGGGGTTGGTGGAGTTGCCGGTGATGGAAACGTCCACGCCCTCGGCGTGCATGATGGCAACGCCCTCGCGCACGTCGTCCGCGCCGTAGCAGCGCACGTTCGCGCGCTCGCCCTCGCTGTAGCGGATCTCACGCACGACGTTCAGCTTGCCGGTGAAGTAGTCGAACTGGGTCTGAACGTAGGTGAAGCCGTTGATGCGGCTGATGATCTGGGCAGCGTCCTTGCCGAGACCGTTCAGGATGACGCGCAGGGGCTCCTTGCGGGCCTTGTTGGCGTTCTTGACGATGCCGATGGCGCCCTCTGCGGCGGCGAAAGACTCGTGGCCGGCGAGGAAGGCAAAGCACTTCGACTCGTCGGAGAGCAGCATCGCGCCGAGGTTGCCGTGGCCAAGGCCGACCTTGCGGTCCTCGGCGACGGAGCCGTCGATGCAGAAGGACTGGAGGCCGACGCCGATCATCTTGGCGGCTTCGGCGGCGGACTTCACGCCCGCCTTGAGCGCGATGGCCGCGCCCACAGTGTACGCCCAGCAGGCGTTTTCAAAGCAGATGGGCTGGATGCCCTTGACGATCTCATAAGGATCAAAGCCCTTGGACTGGCAGAGCTCGCGGCACTCCTCCACGGAGGAGATGCCATACTGCGCGAGGACGCCGTTGATCTTGTCGATTCTTCTCTCGTAATTTTCAAACAGAGCCATTGTTTCGTCCTCCCTTCCTTATTCCTGACGCGGGTCGATGTACTTCGCCGCGCTGTCCCACTGACCGTAGTGGCCCTTGGCCTTTTCCAGCGCGGTGTTGGCGTCGTCGCCCTTCTTGATGAAGTCCATCATCTTGCCGAGGTTGACGAACTCATAGCCGATGATCTCATCCTGCGCGTTGAGCGCCATTCTGGTGCAGTAGCCCTCGGCCATTTCGAGGTAGCGCGGGCCCTTGGCGACGGTGCCGAACATCGTGCCGATCTGGCTGCGCAGACCCTTGCCCAGGTCCTCGAGGGACGCGCCGACGGCGAGACCGTCCTCGGAGAAGGCGGACTGGGTGCGGCCGTAGACGATCTGGAGGAACAGCTCGCGCAT
>CALDMA010000186.1 GCA_937915075.1 uncultured Oscillospiraceae bacterium | reverse complement strand
TTTCTTTTGCAGCAGAGAGGGAAAAAGGAAGCGAAGCCATGAAATGGCTTCGCTTTTACCTGCTTTTGGTGCTGGGAGTTTATCCGATAAACGCGCCGTCCACGGTCAATACCTGTCCGGTGATGAAGGATGCTTTTTCCGACGCCAGGAAGGCCACCGCGTTGGCGACGTCCTGCGGCGTGCCCAGCCGCCCGAGGGGCGTCTGCTCAGCGAGGTCCCGCAGCACCTCCGGCCCGAGCACCTGCACCATGTCGGTGTCGATCACGCCGGGGGCGACGCAGTTGACGCGGATGCCGCTGGGGGCAAGCTCCATCGCGAGTGAGCGCGTGAGACCGATGAGCGCGTGCTTCGTGCAGGAATAGGTCACCTCGCAGCTCGCGCCGTGCTGACCCCAGATGGAGGAAATGTTGACGATCACACCCGCCTTTTCGTGCAGCATATGCGGCAGAACGGCCTGAATGGTGTTGCGCGCGCCGTTGAGATTGACGGCGAAGTAGCGTTCCCACAGCGCGTCCGTGACATCTTGAAAGAGCGCCTGACCGGCAACGCCGGCGTTGTTGACGAGCACGGAGATCGGACCGAAGGCATCCTCGACCGTCTTGACCAACGCGTCGACCTCGTCGCGCTTCGAGACGTCCGCCTGCACGGCGAGAGCGCGGCAGCCCTCCCGTTCAAGCTGCGCGACAAGCTCCTCGGCCTTATCCCGCCGCTCGTAATAGTTGATGCCGACGGCATAGCCCTCGCGGGCAAGCTGCGCGGCGACGGCGCGTCCGATGCCGCGCGAGGAGCCGGTGACGAGCGCGACTCTGTTCGTTGGATTCATACGCGCTCACCTGCCCGTGGAGCCGAAGCCGCCCTCGCCGCGCGCGGTCTCAGGCAGATCGGCGACCTCGTCGAACTCGATGGGCAGATAGGGCAGCAGGACGAGCTGCGCGATGCGGTCGCCCGTGCGGACGGTGCGCGGCTCCTCCGCGTCGTTGTGGAGGGCGATAAAGCATTCGCCGCGGTAGTCGCTGTCCACAACGCCGACGCAGTTCGCGGGACGCAGGCCCTCACGGCTCGCCAGTCCGCTGCGGGCAAAGACGCCGCCGAAGGTGCCCTCGGGCAGCGCCACAGCGATGCCGGTCGGCACCATAACGGTATGGTGCGCGGGGATGGTCACCTCGCCGTCGCCGCTCAGGCAGGCGTAGAGGTCATAACCGGCGGCAGATGTGGAGCCGCTGGTGGGAATGGTAGCGTTGGGGTCTAACTTCTTGATCTTGACTTGAGCCATGGTTTATTGATCCTCCCAGAGTGTGATGCCGCCGCTCGACAGCGTGCGCGGCACGTCGATGATGCGCTGGTTGCTCGAGCCGCGGAAGCGGAGCGAGATATCATGCAGCTCCTCCACGAAGCGCCCGTCCACGAGCACGTCAACGAGCGAAAGCAGCTCGTCCGTGACCTCGCAGCGGGGATGGGAGCCGTCGGTGTGCAGCTGCTCCCAGGTGAAGCCGGTAAAAGCCCAGATCGTTTTATTCGGCAGCCTCTCGCGCACGCGGCGCAGGAAAGGCAGCAGCGCGCGCTGATTTTCGGGCTCGAACGGCTCGCCGCCGAGGAGCGTGAGGCCGTTGATGTAAGCGGGCGCGAGCATTTGCAGCAGAGCTTCCTCCGTTTCGGCAGTGAAGGGCTGACCGTAGTCAAACGCCCAGGTCTGCGGCTGGAAGCAGTTTTTGCAGCGGTTGGTGCAGCCGGAGACAAAGAGCGTCACGCGGACGCCCTCGCCGTTGGCGATGTCACAGTTTTTGATCTCTCCGTAGTACATCGCGGACCTCCTATCGGATAAGAATGAACCGGAGCAGCATGGTGAGCGCGTAGAGCACAGGCTGGTGCAGAACGTAAAGGAGCAGCGCGTGACGCCCAACGAGGGCAAGACGCGGCGATTTGGCCGTGTAGAACCGCTGCGGCAGGCGGCCCGCCTTGACATAGCGCCCCGCCCAGGTGCCGAGCAGGAACACGAAGAACCACGGCAGCAGCGGGAAGTAGTCCGCCGAGGCAAAGTCGGGCGTGGTGAAGCCGAAGAGCCACAGGTGCGGCGTCTGCGTGGTCACGCCGTCCGCGCAGGGCGCGGTGAGGACGATGAGCGCGAGGCAGAGGACCGGCAGCACCCAAGCGGGCAGCGCCTCCCAGAGCTTTCGCGTCAGGCCGAAGAGCAGCATACAGCTTGCGAGCAGATGCAGCACGCCGAACACAATGGCCATGCCCATAAAATAGGTCACGAGCGTGATGCCGAGAGCAATCGCCATCGCCTTCGCGCCGCGCTTGAGGTTGCTGCGCGAAAAATCCGAGCTGATGCCGGAGAGAAAGATGAACAATCCCGCGAAGAAGTAGTGCAGCACGTCGAACACCGGGTTGGTGAACAGCCACCACGGCGCGCCGAGGAAGGTACACAGGTCATAGAGAAAGTGATGGAGCACCATCAGGCACACGGCAAGACCGCGCAGGGCGTCCATCAGCTCAATGCGGGCGGGTCGTTCCGTGCCGCTCATGCGGTGAGCTGCGCGAGCGCGCCGGTCACTTTATCGTATTCGCGCTGCACGGCATCGAGGAGCGCGGGCGCGGAGGCGGGCAGCGTATCGCTGCCGCGCAGCGCCTCGGTCATCTTGGAGCAGACGCCCGCGAGCGCGGTCAGGCCCAGATTGAGCGCGACGCCCTTGAGCGTGTGGACCGCGCGGAACGCGCTTTTCGCGTCCGCGGCATCCATTGAGCGGGCAAGCAGCGCCATGCTCCCGTCCTGCGGGAGCATGGTCAGAAAACGCAGAATGAGCGCGTCGCTCGGAAAGCGCTCGAACATGTCGTCATAGCTGCCGCCGACGAGCGTGTAAAATTCGCGGATGGTCATTGGAGGTCCTCCTTGTAGAGCACAGTACGGTTTTTGGTAGCCTTGGCATGGTAGAGTGCTTGGTCCGCCTTTTGAACGGTGTCGGCGAGCGGACCGACGGCGTGCGCCCCGCCGATGCTCACGGTGATATGCAGGCCGGGGTATTCCGGAAATTCAAGACCCTCCACCGCGGAACGGATGCTTTCCAGCTTCTTTTTCAGCGCGTCCCGCGGCATATCGTGGAAGAGCAGGAAGAATTCGTCGCCGCCGTAGCGGACCAGCTCGTCACCGGTGCGGATCGCGGAGCGGATGGCCTGTGCCGCGCGGGAAAGCGCGGCGTCGCCGGCGGGATGACCGTAGGTGTCGTTGATGCGCTTGAAATGGTCCAGGTCGAGCATGGCGAGCGTGAACTCGCCGTCCAGATCGCGCAGGCGGTCGTCGAAGTAGCGGCGGTTGTAAGCGTGGGTGGCCGAGTCGATGTAGACCTGTCGGTTGCGCAGAAGCAGCTGGTTGAGCACGCTCGCGTCCTCGTCGCCGCGCAGGTCCTCCATGCGGATGGGACTGACCAGCTCGAGCGCGTAGGGCGTTCCGTCCACCTCAACGCATACGGCGTGGATGTAAAACACCTTATCGCCCACCGCCTCGACCTTCGTCTGGGCGCGGCGGGTGCGGATGACCTCCTGCGAGATGCAGTGCTCGCAGCGCTGCGTCTTGTTCCAAAGAGCGTAGCAGTGCTCGCTTTTTTCCACGACCGCGCCGTCCGCGGTATCGGTGAGCTGCATACAGATCTCCGGGTCTACAAGGCGGACGGTGTCGAACATACCGCGGTAGCTCTCCAGCACGCCGCCGACCTGTTCGCCCGTGATGCGCAGCACGTGATCCGCGTCCACCGTGACCGGCAAAAGCGCCGGATGGAGCGCGGGGGCAGCGGGATCTTTCCGGTAATCCTCCAACCGTTGGCAGCGTTCGTCGATATCCTGCACGCGGCCAAAGAGGGAGCTGAAGCGGCCCGGCTCGTCGGGAGACCACATGATCTGCATGGTGATCCGGCAGCGGCGAGGCTGCCCGTTGAGCGTCAGCGTGGCATCGAACTCCGGATAGGCCTCGTCGGGGGCGGCGCGAAGCAGGCGATCCCGCATGGCTCGGATCGTGTCCGCGCTTGCGACCGAGCAAAGCTGCGCACAGCTGAGCGGGTCGACGATAACGCGCGGCAAACCGGTGCGGCGGGACGCGCCGGCAGAGAGAGCGACCGCGTCCGGATGGCGGGTAAATTCAAACCAGAACTCCTCCGTCAGGTCGCTGAAAAAGTGCCGCTTGGACAGCTCCTGCTCCACCTGCTTCGTCATGCGCGCGGAGGAGAGCTCCTGCCGGCTGTCACCCAGCTCCCGGATGAGCTCCTTCGCCCGACGGTATGCGGGCGGCTCCGCGGCGGCCTCCGACTCCGCGCTGCGCTTGAGAATGTCGGCAATGTCGTTCAGACATTCGAGCAGCAGCGGGTTGAAGCTGCCGCATTCGCCGCCGCGGATCATTTCGAGCGCCCTTTCGTGAGAAAACGCGTCCTTATAGCAGCGCTTGCTCGTCAGCGCGTCGTAGGCGTCGGCGAGAGAGACGACCTGCGCGGCGATGGGAATATCGTCGCCCCGGAGACCGTCGGGGTAACCCTCGCCGTTCCAACGCTCGTGGTGCCAGCGGCAGATCTCGAGGGCGTATTTGACGAGAGCCTCATTCTGATAGATCGGGAGGCCCGAGATGATCCTCGCGCCCAGCCGCGTGTGCTGCTTGACGATCTCGAACTCGTCCGGCGTGAGTGCGGCGGGCTTGGTCAGAATATCCTCGGGGATGAGGAGCTTGCCGATGTCGTGCAGGCTTGAGGCGATGCAGACGGTCTCGATATCCTCCGGCGCGATGGGGCAGCGGTCCGCCCGCTCCAGCAGGCGGCGCAGCAGCAGCCCGGTGATGCGGCTGACATTCGTCATGTGCGAGCCGTTCTCGCCGCTGCGGGATTCCACCGCGTAGCCGAGAATGGTGGCAAGTATGTCGGTGTTCCGCTCGCGGCGGCAGAAGCGGTCGGCGATGAGCTCCGTTAGCTTCTGCGTTTTGGTGTGGAGCAGGATGGCGTTCATGACGCGTCGGCGGATCATGTTGGGCGCGAAGGGACGGCTGACGTAGTCCGACGCGCCGAGCTGAAAGGCGCGGTCGATGTAGCTGCCGCCCGTCTCCACGGAGATCATGATGGTGGGGATCTCGTCGATCCACCCGCGGCGGTTCATTTCCTCCAGAACCTCGAAGCCGTCCGCCTCGGGCATCACAACGTCCAGCAGCAGCGCGGCGATACCGCCCTCGTGTGCCGCGAGCGCGGCGATGGCCTCCTTGCCGTCGGCGGCCTCGAGAATATCGAAGTCCTTCTCCAGCACGCTCACAAGGATCGCGCGGTTCAGCTCGGAATCGTCCGCGATCAGCAGCTTTCTCTCATCCATGAAAAAACATCTCCTTCCGGCTGCGCGGCGGAGGGCAGCCGGCTCGGTCGGCACGGCGGCGCAGGCCGTGCAACGGGGGCCTGAACATTTATTTGGTCTCGCAGCCCGCCGCGCGGATGGCGCCGAGCGCCAGCTCCAGCGTGGGGTCAACGTTGGGATAGTCGAGACGGTAAAGCTCGAACGCGGGCGGCAGCTCCGTGCAGCCGAGGATCAGCACCTCGGCGCCGCGCGCGAGCAGATGCTCGCAGGCTGCGCGGAACGCGGCGACGTCGTGCGTCAGGTCGCCGGCCTTGACGCCGTTGTAGATGACGTCCATCACCGCGGCCTGGTCGACGGCGCTGTCCGGCGTGAGCAATGCAACGCCGCTTTGCTCAAACGTGCGCTGATAGATGCCGGTCTGCACCGTGCCGTCGGTCGCGAGCAGGCCCGCGCACTTCACGCCGCGCGCCTTCAGCGCGTCGCGCGTGAGCGCGATCATGTGCAGCACGGGAATGGACACAGCCTCGCAGACCTGCTCATAGTAGTTGTGCGCCGTGTTGCAGGGCATAATGAGAAAGTCTGCGCCGATGCTCTCGAGCCGCTTGGCGCTCTTGATCATCTCCGGCACAGGGTCCTCGCCGCCGTGGAGCAGCGCCGCCGTGCGGTCGGCAATGTCCGTATTCGAGTCGATGCACACGCGCGGATGCGCCTGGTCGCAGGCGGCGACGGTGTGCAGTGTGATCTTCTGAAAGAGGTCGGCGGTCGCCAAGGGTCCCATGCCGCCGAGAATGCCGATGACTTTTTTGCTCATGGTACGCTCCTCCGGAAAGCGGTGTTACTTGTCCAGCAGCTTCTGCTCATGGTTTGGCAGCGCCGCGAGCTCGTGGTCGCGGCGGATGATGAGCTTGAGCGCCTCGACCGCGACCTTGACGGAGGAGCTGGTGTCCTCGCTCATGTCCTGATCGAGACCGGCCTTCTCGCGCTCCTGATTCCACACCACATGGAAGCACGAGCCGCAGCGGCAGCCGAGCGCGTCGGCGACGACAAAGAGCGCGGCGGACTCCATCTCGCTGGCCTTGACGCCGAGACGCTTCCAGCTCTCCCACTTCTGCAGAAGCTCATAGTAGACGGGGCTCTTCTCAGGGCTGTGCTGCCCATAGAAGCTGTCCTTGCACTGCACGACGCCGGTGTGCGTGCGGTAGCCGAGGTTCTCCGACGCCTGGCGCAGCGCGAGCGTCACGTCAAAGTTTGCCACGGCGGGGTACTCGATGGGCGCGTACTCCAGCGAGGTGTGCTCGTAGCGGATCGCGCCGGTGGCGACGACCACGTCGCCGGACTTCACGTTGATGTCGATACCGCCGCAGGTGCCGGTGCGGATGAAGGTGTCCGCGCCGAGCCGGTGCAGCTCCTCCATCGCGATGGACGCGCTGGGGCCGCCGATGCCGGTGGAGCAGACCGAGACCTTCTCACCGAGCAGCGTGCCGGTGTAGGTGGTGTACTCGCGGTTCTGCGCGACCTTGACGGGATTGTCGAACAGCGCGGCGATGGACGGGCAGCGGCCCGGGTCGCCGGGCAGGATCACATAGCGGCCCACCTCGCCCTGCGCACAGTGGATATGATATTGACGTTCGAGCTCATGCATAAAAAACACCTCACGAAATGAATTGAAAAAACAGTGATATGATTATAGCAAATCCCCCGCGGCAATGCAAGCGGAGGAAAAAGAAAGAGGGACGTGCGAACGTCCCTCCCCTGTGTTCGGTTTTTACAGCATCTTTACCGTGTACCACACGGCCAGCACGAACAGCAGCACCGCCGCGCCCCAGATCACATAGTACGCGAGGCCCGCGAACAGCGACACCGCGATGGCGGCGATGCTCAGCACCAGCACCGCGCAGGTGAGCGCGTAATTGGTCTTGGCAGGGAAAATGACGGTCCCCTTGTAGGAGCCCTCGTGCTTCTGCAGCATCACGGTCAGCACGAGCAGCGCGGCGACGAGCGCCATAGCGGCCCAGCAGAAGACGGTCACCAGAGCGGGCATGGAGGAGCTGCCATGATTGAGCAGAACAGCGGAGGCGATCGCCAGCGTCAGGGCGATGGTCTGCACGGCAAACTCGTGCTGATAGAGCAGGAACACGACCGCCAGCAGCATCAGCACGGGCACGAGAATGCACATGACCGTCGTTCCCATCGGGTAGACCCTGCGCATCAGGAGAGAGGACACGCCAAAGAACAGGCCGAGACCCAGCAGCCACTTGCCGGCCGCGGCAAAGCGCGTCCATTTCCGGCGCATGACCGTGAGCACGACGCCCGCGCCGAACGCAGCCGCGCCGACAATGGCCATGACCTCAAGATAACCTGCGATCGCAACGACCTGGTCGACCGAGCCCTTGACAAAATATTGGTTGATGAGCAGAAGGTAAAACTCTGCAATGAAACCGGCGGTGAAGAGCGTCAGGGCGCTGTTCAGGTTGCGGTTATTCTTGGCGATGCGCGCCTCGCGCTTGGGATCGTTCTTTTTTGCTGCCATCTATCATGACCTCCGAAAGGCTTCTTTCGTTCTTGCGGGCTCAAGCAAAGACT
>CALDMA010000185.1 GCA_937915075.1 uncultured Oscillospiraceae bacterium | reverse complement strand
GCCGTTTGAAACGGAGTACGGCGTCGCCGGCATGGTGCGCGAGCGGCAGAAGGCGTACGCCCCCGCCTATGCCCGTCTGAACATCACCGGCGCCGTGCTGTGCATCCTTGCCGCCGTGCCGCTCTTTGCCGCCATGTGCGTCTCCGCCTCCGATCTCTTCTACATCGGCGCGGTCTGCCTGCTGCTCGCCATCGTGAGCGTCGGCTGCTACGCCTTCGTGCTCGGCGGCGTGAACCACAGCGCCATGCAGGCCCTGCTCGAGGAGGAGGACTACACGCGCGAGAACAAGGCGAAAAGCCCCGTCATCGGCGCGGTCAGCGGCATCTACTGGCTGCTCGTCACCGCCATCTTCCTTTTCTACACCTTCGGCCCCATGGGCAACGGGCAGCCGAAGTACAGCTGGTTCATCTGGGCGGTCGCGGGCGTGCTCTTCGGCGCGGTCATGCTGGTGGTAAAGCTCATCGCAAGGAGAAAGTGACCGCCGCGCGGTACATGATAAAGGCCCCGTCCTCCACAGAGAACGGGGCCTTTGTCTGTCTTATTCTTTCGCTCACAGGCATTCAGCACAGTAGGCGCGGATATCGAACGCATCCAGCGGGCTGCTCGCCTTGAGGTAGAGTGGGTGGTGCGGGTGGCCCTTGACGGAGCGCCGCCCCGCCGTGTACCACTGCGCGCCGTGCCGCTCACCGATGGCGATCATGTCGGCAAGACAGTCCTTGAGGTAAGCGCGCTGCTCGATGATGTTTCCCCACGCCGCCCACACGGCGGGCCGCTCGGACAGCGAGAGGATGTAGTCAAACGCCTCCATGTTCGCGCGGTGGAGCGCCTCGTTGCACACGCGCTCCATGTCGTTCGGGCGCGTCGCGCGCTGGGCGTAGACATTGAACATGAGGAAGCTGTCGTAGCCGTTGTTTTTCGCCACGCGCTCCACCGACTGAAGCGTGGGATCGAGCCGGTCCGGCTCGGCGGTCGAGGGATTGATGCCAATGCACACGAGCGGCTTTCTGCCGCGCGTGCCGAGAAGATATCGGTACTCCGTGTAAAAATCCGGCACATAGAGCCATTTTTCCGCGTCGTAGCCGCCGGACTGTCCGCTGCGCGCCATCGCCTCGGCAAAGGGCAGGATGGAAAGCTCCGCGGTCGGAGCGCTCGGGATGTGCGGCATGGTCGTTCCTCCGTTCCGCCGCGCCCGCGGGGCGGCAACCGTTTTTCGACATTTTACCCCATCCGGCGCCGTTCGGCAAGCCCGCATTTTCGGGCTTGACTTTTTTCGCCGCCGTGGTATGATTTGTATAACAAATCATACTTTCGAGGTGAACAGCATGAACGCTCCGAACGGCAGGCACGCATGGACCGTAACGGTCGGCACCAAGGGTCAGATCGTTATTCCCAAGGAGGCGCGCGACCTTTTCCACATCCAGCCCGGCGATACGCTTCTTTTCCTCGCCGATGAGACGCAGGGCATGGCGATCCCGCCCAAGGCCGACTTTGCCCGCCTGTTTGACCTCATCTTTGGAGGGAAAGCGGAATGAACGTCGCCTTTTTCTGCATCCCCGCCCACGGGCACACGAACCCGACGCTCGCCGTCGTGCGCGAGCTGACCGCGCATGGGCACACCGTCCGCTACTACACGACAGAAGCCTTCCGTGCGAAGGTCGAGGCCGCGGGCGCGGTCTTTGTCCCCTTTGGCGCCGAGTCCGCGCGGCCCGGCATGACCTCCGCCGACGGCGCGCGGCTGGGCAGCGACCTCGCCTTTTCTACCAAGCTCATCGTTGACCTCACGCTCGCCGCCGATGACTGGCTCAGCCGTGAGCTGGCCGCCCATCGCCCCGACGTCATTGTGGGCGATTCGATGGCGTTCTGGGCGAAGCTCGCCGCGAAAAAGCACGGCATCCCCTTTGTCAGCTCCACCACGACCTTTGCCTTCAACCGCTTCAGCGCCAAGGTCATCGGGCAGAACGGCGCAGGCCTCCTGCAATTCCTGCTCGCTCAGCCGAGGATCAACCGTCAGCTCAAGCGCCTGCGCGCGGCGGGCTACGCGGTCCGAAGCGTGTTTGATATCATCGCCAACGACAACGAGACGGAGACCATCGTCTACACCTCGCCGGAGCTCCAGCCCTGCGCCGACACCTTTTCGGGAAAATACCACTTCGTCGGTCCCCTCCCGCGCCCCGCACAGTCGTCCTTTGAAAAGCTGCCGGGACGCTCCCTCGTCTACATCTCGCTCGGCACGGTCAACAACGACGCGCTCCCCTTCTACCGCGCCTGCCTTGCCGCCTTCGGCGGCGATCCGCGCCTTCAGCTCGTGCTCTCAGCCGGTACGCAGACAGACCTCGCGGCGCTCGGCCCCATTCCGGAAAACTGCACCGTCCGCGCGAGCGTGGACCAGATGGCGGTGCTGGACCGCGCCGACGTCTTTCTCACCCACTGCGGCATGAACAGCGCGAGCGAGGGATTGTGGCACGGTCTTCCGCTCGTTCTCTATCCGCAGACGCCGGAGCAGCGCGGCGTGGCCAACCGCGTCGCCGCGCTTGGCGCGGGCGTGCCGCTCACGGACACCTCCGCGGACGGCATCCGCCGCGCAGTCGAGACCGCGCTCACCGATCCCGCTTACCGCGAAAACGCGCAGAAGCTCGCCGACGGCTTCCGCCGCTGCGGCGGCGCGGCCGAGGCCGCCGACGCCATCGAGCGCGCGGCGAAGTAAACGGCTCCATCCAAAAACACGCTCCTGCCGACGGCGGGAGCGTGTTTTCACATTATGTAAACTCTTACAGCTTCTTCTCGCGGTAGTCGTGCATGATGCCCGCGAACAGCTCGCCGGTGGTCGGCGGCGTGATGGTGATGGCGTTCGCGCCCGCGCGGATGGTCTCCAGAATACTCTCCTCCGTCGGTCCGCCGGTGGCGATGATGGCCGCGTGCGGGTACTGCTCGCGGATGTGGCGGACGATGCTCGCGGTCTCCGCCGCACCGGAAACGTTGAAGATATCCGTCCCCGCCTCGATGCGGCCCCTGATGTCCGACCGGTCGGAAACGACCGTCGCGATGACCGGAATATCCACCACGGACTTGATCTCCGCGATGACCTCGTTCGGCATCGGCGCATTGACGACCACGCCATAGGCTCCCTGATGCTCGGCCTGCATGGCAAGGCGCACGCTGCGGCTGCCGTTGGTATACCCGCCGCCCACGCCGACGAACACCGGCACGTCGGCCACATTGATGACCGCCTGTGAGATCGACGCCTGCGGCGTGAAGGGATAGACCGCGATGATGGCGTCGGCATTGATGTTTTTGATGATGGCAACGTCCGTGGAAAAGGCGATCGACTTGATGCGCTTTCCGAAAATGCGGATGCCGCTGCACTCGCTGATGCAGTGCGGCAGCGTCAGCCCATGGCTGCGCAGCGTTCCGCTGTAGCTCGGCACGTATTTTCTCATGCTGCACCTCCCATACCGTTCTTTGCTTTATGATAGAACTATATTATACAAAAATCCATGCAGGAGGCCGTGAATAAATTGTGAATTTTCGTTAAATCGTTGTCAAGAAACCTGCGCCGCGCAGGCTCTCCGCGCGGACGGCGCGGGTGTGCGCGATGGGCTGCCAGCTCCGCGTGCGGCTGACAAGCGAAACAAGCTGCAGCGGCAGCCACGCCGCCATGAAGAGTGGGAAGCCCACGACCGTCCGCACGATGCGGCGGTCGCGGTAGCCGCCGAGGTAGGCCAGCAGCGCGGCAAGCGCCATCAGGCCGAGCGTGCTCAGAATCAGCGAGACCGCACCGGTCAGCGCGACGAGCGGTAGGCTCTTCCGCACGAGGGCCGAAAGCAGCGTCAGCGTGAGCGGCAGGAGCGTCATCGCCTGCAAAAACGGTGCGTTGACGATCAGCAGCGCGTCGAGCGCGCGCAGAGGCGCGCGGCCCCGCAGCGCGGAGACGAGCGATGCGTCCATCTTCACCGCCACGTCCATGATGCCGCTGCACCAGCGGCGGCGCTGGCGGAGCGATACGGCGAAGTCGTTCGGCGCTTCGTCGTAGGTCAGCGCGCCGGGGACAAAGCAGACGCGCACGCCGTGCGCCGCGCACAGCGCGGCAAACTCCGCGTCCTCGGCTATGGTCGAGGTATTCCAGCCGCCGAAGCGCTCAAGCACCGCGCGGTGGACGGCAAAGCCCGTGCCGACCAGCTTGGAGGAAAGGCCGCAGCTCATGCGTGCGCGGGAGAAGAAGATGTCGAAGAGCGTGAAATACAGCCCGTAGCAGCCGGAGAGCCAGGAGTCGTAGGGATTCTTCGCGCGCATCGCGCCCTTGCACACCTGCGCGCCCGCGCAGAAAGCGTCGTTCATGCGGGCGAGGAACTGCTCGTCCGCGACGTTGTCCGCGTCGAAGACACAGAAGGCGTCATAGCGCTGTGGCAGCAGCCACGCGACCGCCTCGTGCAGCGCGTCGCCCTTGCAGCGGACCGGCTCAAAGCAGCGGAAGATCTTCGCGCCCGCGCAGAGGGCCGCCGCCTCGGTGTCGTCCGTGCAGTTGTTGGGGATCACAAAAATATCGTAGAGCGCGTCGGGGTAGTCCTGCTTTTTCAGGCTCTCCACGAGCGCACCGATGACAGCCTCCTCGTTGCGCGCGGCAATGAGGCAGGCAAAGCGCGTGCGCGGCGCGCACACCGCATAGCGTTTCAGCTTTCGCAGCGCAAAGAACGCCACGGCAAGGAACCACAGACTCGCCGCCTTCAGCAGCAGCGTTAAAATCAAAATCAGTGTGTCGAGCATGGGAAAAGACCGCCTTTCACTTGGGATGAACCAAGCATACCAGGCGGTCTTTAATCGGTCCTATGGTTTTGTTTAAGCGTTTTTTAAGACTTTGTTGCCGAATTGTTACTCCGTGCGCGGCAGGGCGAAGCCGACCTTGAACAGGTCGCCGTCGATGGCGATGGAGAACGCGCCCTTCTGCAGCTCCACAAGGCTCTTGGCGATGTTCAGTCCCAGACCGCTGCCCTCGGTCGTGCGCGAGCTGTCCCCGCGCACGAAGCGCTCCATCAGCTCGTCGGGGTCGATGTTGAGCGCGTCGCGCGAGATGTTCTTGAACGAGAACGCCACCGTCTCGCCCTCGCGCTTCGCCCCGATGTAGAGCCGCGTGCCCGCGCAGGCATACTTGCAGGCGTTCGAGAGGAGATTGTCCAGCACGCGCCACATCAGTGCGCCGTCGCACAGGCAGTAAAGCTCCTCGTCCGGCAGCGTCACCACCGGCTCAAGCTGCGCGGCGGACAGCTTTTCGGCGTACTCGCCCACCGTCTGGTCGATCAGCTCGCGCACGCTCCGCCGTGCGATGTGACAGGGAATGTTGCCCGTCGATGCCTTGGACATTTCCACCAGGTCCACCGTCAGCTTCTTGAGCTTGTGCGCCTGCCGGTCGAGCACGGCAAGGTATTCCCTCTCCTGCTCCGGCGTATGCTCGCGCTGGAGAAGATCGACGTAATTCACGATGCTCGTGAGCGGCGTTTTGATGTCATGCGACACGTTGGTGATCAGCTCCGTCTTGAGCCGCTCGCTCTTGAGCCTCTGCTCCACCGCGATGCTCATGCCGCGGCTGATGGCGTTGAGGTTTTCGCCGTGGCGCTTGAGATCGAAGTACATATGCGAGGTATCGACCTGCGAGGTAAGATCGCCCGCGGCGAGGGCCTCGCCGCCCTTCTGCAGGCGCCGCAGCTGCATCGAAAACAGGCACGCCGCGACAGACAGCACCGCGAGCAGCACCAGCAGCAGCCCCGCCGCATGGTTGCTTTCAAGCGCAAAGAGCAGCACGCCGATCACACAGCAGCCGACCGCCGTGCGCCACACGAGCGGGATGCCGCGCACGAAGCCGACGATCGCTCCCCACACGCGGCAGAGCACGCGCCAGCACCACTTTAAAAAGCGGCGGCAGAGCCGGAAGACCCCGCAGCAGACGGTGTTCTCCCACCATCTCCCCAGCTTTATGCGGGCACAGAGCGTCATCCAGAACGCGAGGAAGATCGCATACGCCGCCGCGCAGCAGGCAAGCACCGCGGCGATCATGATCGGTTCAAAGCCAAAGGTATTCTCTGTGCCCGATGCCGCCGCGGCGACAAGCATCACGCCGCCGCCGAGGACCACCGCCGCATACAGGTCGAAGGGAATTTTCTCCTGCCAGCCGGCGATCGCCTCCTCGCGGCCCGCTCTGCGTCCCGCCGCACGGGCGAGAAAGACAAGGAAAAACAGCTCCGCGAGCGTGCAGACGGTCACGACCGCCGCCGCGTGCGGCGCAAGCTCCGCCATCACATCGTAGATCCGCAGCGCCCAATACACGCTGTCCTGCGCGGGATAGTCCGCGGCAACGTAGGTGCGGAAGATCACATTGTCCCGGTCGATCGCGCTCTCCCAGCCCGTCACCGGAATGTCGCTCTCGCCGTGGTTATCAAAGAGGAGGGTTCCCGCCTTGTCCTCCATTGAAAAGCGGACGTTCGTGTAGCGGTCGTCGGCGGGATACCAGTCCGGGAAATTCTCGTAAATGTTCGCTTGCCCATTCTCTACATAATAGTTGTAGCTGCCGTAAACGCTGCGCATTTCCTCATAGACCGCGCTCGAGCAGAGACCACTTGCGTAAAAGTCTCCGCGCAGCTCGCCGCTGTAGGACACGGCAAGGGCCGCGCCGTACACCAGCGTCACCGGCACGAGCGCCACGGCGAGCAGAAAGGCTGCCGCCTTGGCCCAGAAGCCGTCGGCCCAATCATTCCTTTTCATGTCGAAGGTCCTCCATTTTATACCCCAGTCCCCACACGACCTTCAGGTAGCGCGGCTCGGAGGGGTTGATCTCGATCTTCTGACGCAGGTGGCGGATATGTACCGCCACGCTTGTTTCGGCGCCGAGGGAATTTTCGTTCCACACCAGCTCGTAGATCTGGCTGCTCGAATAGATACGTCCCGGCGACCGGATGAGGAGCTGCAGAATGTTGAATTCCAGCGGCGTCAGCGAAACGCTCTCGCCGTCCACCGTCACGCTCTTGGCGTCCTCGTTGAGCGTCACGCCGCCGACGGTGTAGATGCCGCGCTCCGGCGCGGTCTCCGGCTTCGCGCCGAGCAGCGTATAGCGCCGAAGCTGCGATTTCACGCGGGCCAGCACCTCCACGGGGTCAAAGGGCTTGGTGATGTAATCGTCCGCGCCGACGTTCAGCCCGAGCACCTTGTCGCTGCTCTCGCTCTTCGCCGTGAGCAGGATGATGGGCGCGTTGCTCTCGCGCCGGATCGCCGCCGTCGCGGCGATGCCGTCCAGTCCCGGCATCATGATGTCCATGAGAACAAGGTGAATGTCATTCCTCCGCACGGCCTCGACCGCCTCCGCGCCGTTGTAGGCCTCAAAGACGCGGTACTCTCCGCCGGATAAGTAAATTTTCAGCGCGGCGACGATATCGCGGTCGTCATCGCAGACCAGAACGTTGTACATAGCTTTCTTTCCCTCCCTGCCCGACGCGGCGCCGCCCCTCGGGCTTTCCTGAGCTTACTCTACCACCGCAGCCTTAAAAGGAAAAGGGGGAAAGCCTTAATTTTTCTTTAATATCAGAAAACGCTTGCACTCCCCCGCCGCTTCCGCTATAATAGCAGGGTGCTTATCCGCACTCACGCACATATCCGGGTATAGCGAAGCTGGTATCGCGCCTGGTTTGGGAGCGGGATGCTCCCCTTTCAAGCCGGAAAATGCAATGTCCGCAATCCCTTGATACGCCTGCGATACAGGCGCTTCCCTTATAAGTAAAGGTGGTCAAAAAATCCGCCTGACCACATGTTTGACCACATCTGGAGCAAAACTGAATACCTCAAAATCCGGGATTAGCGCAGTTGGTAGCGCGCTTGCTTTGGGAGCAAGATGTCGGGAGTTCGAGTCTCCCATCTCGGACCACAGCCCCTGAAATCGAATGATTTCAGGGGCTGTTTTCTTAATTTTACTTAAATCTATTAATTATATATCATTGCGTACAATATCACAAATAACATTTTTGAA
>CALDMA010000184.1 GCA_937915075.1 uncultured Oscillospiraceae bacterium | reverse complement strand
CTGCGACCACGGCATCGGACTTTATGCCGCCGAGCAGATCAATGTCCTGATGGAGCGGGACCGTGATATGAAGCTCTTCTGCACCGCGCCGCATGAGGAGCAGTCCACCAAATGGGCGCCCTATCTGCGCGAGCGGTATTTTAGGATGCTTGAAGATTGTACCAGCATTGATTGCATCAGCCTACAGCCCCAACCGGACGCGCAATTACTGGCCTACCAGCGGATCATTGACCTTTCCGATATGGTGCTGACCGTCTTTGACACAAAGGCTCTGCCGACAGGCCGCACCGAGGACCACGCACTCTTCTATGCCATGAATCAGCACAAGCCCATTTTCAACCTTGACCCCTATGCCCTGACTATGACCAGGATCGACGAATTGGGCCTATAAAAATAGATCCCACCGTGGGATGTAAAACCGCATAGCCCATCTCCTGCAAGGTAAAATAATCACAAATGATTTGCAGGAGGTACGACTATGAACGAACGGAAGCTCACAGCAACCATGATTGAGGCTTACGACCGTAAGCTGAAGGAGGACGAGCACGCTGCGGCGACGCGGGAGAAATACCTACGCAGCATCCGCGCCTTTGCCGCGTGGCTGGGGGATGGAAGCGTCACAAAGGACGCTGTGACCGAATGGAAAGCAGAACTCGTCGAGCAGCGGCAGGCCCCGTCCACGGTCAACACCGCGCTTGCCGCGCTGAACGGCTTGTTCCACTTCCTCGGCTGGGAGGACTGCCGCGCGCGGTTTCTCAAGGTCCAGCGCCGCATCTTTCGTGAGCCGGAGCGCGAGCTGACGCGCATGGAGTATGACCGCCTACTTGCCGCCGCGGAGAGCATTGGCGATGCCCGCCTTGCGCTGCTGATGGAGAGCATCTGTGCGACCGGCATCCGCGTAAGCGAGGTCAAATACCTCACCGTCGAGGCCGCCAGTCAGGGGCGCGCCGAGGTTTCGCTGAAAGGTAAAATTCGGACGATCCTGCTGCCTGCGAAGCTCTGCCGCAAGCTGCTGAAATATGCCAGGAAACAAAAAATCGCCCACGGCGAGATCTTTCTCACCACGAGCGGGAGGAGTATG
>CALDMA010000183.1 GCA_937915075.1 uncultured Oscillospiraceae bacterium | reverse complement strand
GACGGCTGCGAGCGACTTGCCGCGGAAATGGAACGGTTAGCAGATGCTGTACAGCAAAACCGCTTTACGCCGACCATGCTCTCGCGCGAGGGAAAGCCGGTGGACTTCACCTATTGCCCCATCACGCAGTACGGCGCGGAGACCGTGCAGACGACCTTCCCGACCTTTTCCGCGCTGCTCGACGCCTTCTACACCGAGCGCGACCGGCAGGAGGCCGCGCAGCGCCGCGGGCGTGAGCTGACGCGCACGGTGACCTCCGCGCATGACCGCGTGGTGCGCAAGCTCGGGATGCTCGAAAAGGAGTACGCCGCCTCGCAGGACCGCGACACGCTGCGGCTGTACGGCGACCTCATCACCGCGAACCTCTACCGCATGGAGCGCGGGGCGGCGCGGCTGACGGCGCAGAACTACTATGACGAAAGCGGCGCGGAGCTCGACATCCCGCTTGATCCGCTGCTCACGCCGCAGCAGAACGCGGCGAAATACTACAAGCGTTACACCAAGGCCAAGACCGCGGAGAAGCATCTGCGCGAGCAGATCGACAAGGCCCTCGGCGAGCGCGACTACCTCGAGAGCGTGCAGGGCGAGATCGCGCTGGCGCAGACCGAGGCGGAGTTCGCCGAGCTGCGCCGCGAGCTGCAGGAGACCGGTTACATCCGCCGCAGCGGAAAGGAGAAGAAGGGGCGCGAGAAGCCCATCGCTCCGCGCGAGTTCTGCTCGTCGAGCGGGCTGCGCATCCTCGTTGGCCGCAGCAACGTGCAGAACGACGCGCTCACGCGCAAGGCGGACAAGCGCGACCTGTGGCTTCATACGCAGAAGATCCACGGCAGCCACGTCATTCTCTGCACCGAGGACGGTGCGTATGACGACGAGAGCCTGCACGAGGCCGCGCTGCTCGCGGCCTACTACTCGCAGGCGCAGGGCGGCAGTAACGTCCCGGTGGACTACACGAGTGTCAAATACGTCAAAAAACCCGCGGGTGCCAGGCCGGGCATGGTGGTCTACGAGACCTACCGCACCCTCTATGTCACACCGGACGAGGAGACGATCCGCCGTCTGGACCGCAAAAATAAGTAAAGAAAAAGAGGGCGGCCGCCCTCTTTTTCTTCTTATGCGTGTTATGCGTGCGCGTCGCCCTCGATGGGCTCCGTTTCGCGGAAAAGCATCGTGATGCACCATACGCCGGCAAGGCCCACGAGCGTGTAGATCACGCGGCTGACCGTGCCCATCTGACCGCCGCAGAGGAACGCGACGAGGTCAAAGCCGAACAGGCCGATGCTGCCCCAGTTGAGCGCGCCGATGACGGCGAGCGTTAATGCCACTTTGTCGATGACCATGGATCTCCCTCCTAATCGTGTTTGGTTGGCTGTGCATAGTGTCCGCAAAAGGCAAAAAAATATACATCCTTAAAAATTTTCAGCAAAAGCAGAAAAATAATCAGGTAAAATTTGCCGCAATGGATTGCTTTTTGCGCGGGGGATATTGTATAATCTACACGATATCTACCGCACACAAGGGGCGCAGCCCCGTTTCAACAACGAACATCAGGAGGAAACACCATGAACGAAAAATTCAGTAAGCTTGGCTTCTATCCCGCTGACATCCTGCTGCCCAACAAGGACGTCGATATGGAGAAGTGGGCCGTCGTCGCCTGCGACCAGTTCACGTCCGAGCCCGAGTATTGGGAGCGCGTGGAAAAGACCGTCGGCGATGCGCCGTCCACCCTGCGTCTCATCCTGCCCGAGGCTAACCTGAAGGCCCCCAACGTCGACGAGTTCATTGCCGACATCAACGCCTCCATGGACAAGTATCTCAAGGAGAACATCTTCGAGACGCTCAAGGATTCTCTTATCTACATCGAGCGCGGCCAGAGCGACGGCAAGATCCGTCACGGCCTGATCGGCATGGTCGATCTCGACCAGTACGATTTCACCCCCGGCTCCGGCGCCCTGATCCGCGCGACCGAGGGCACCGTGCTTGACCGTATCCCCCCGCGCGCCCGCGTGCGCCGCAACGCGCCCATCGAGCTGCCCCACGTCATGCTGCTCATCGACGATCCCGATAAGACCGTCATCGAGCCTCTGACCGCTGCGGCCGACGGCATGGAGAAGGTCTACGACTTCGACCTCATGGAAAACGGCGGCCACATCAAGGGCTTCAAGCTCTCCGCTGCTCAGATCGACGCGGTCGCCGACGCTCTGACGGGCTTGACCACCGACGAGGCGATGAAGAGCAAGTACGGCGTGTCCGGCGTGGCTCCGCTGCTGTTCGCGGTCGGCGACGGCAATCACTCTCTCGCCACCGCCAAGGCCTGCTACGAGGAGCAGAAGAAGGGCAAGACTCCTGAGGAATACCTCGCTCTGCCCGCCCGCTACGCGCTCGTCGAGGTCGTCAACAACCACGACGACGCGCTGCAGTTCGAGCCCATTCACCGCGTGCTCTTCGGCGTGGACCATGAGAAGTTCATGGAGGAGTTCAAGAAGTTCTATCCCAACACCCACGAGGGCAAGGGCGAGGGCCATACCATCGAGGTCTGCTGGGCCGGTCACGACGATTTCATCACTGTTCCCGATCCCAAGGTGCAGCTGGCCGTCGGTACGCTCCAGGCGTTTATCGACGAGTACCTCAAGAAGTTCGGCGGCGAGGTGGACTACATCCACGGCGACGAGGTCACCCGCGAGCTCGGCTCCAAGGAGGGCAACATGGGCTTCCTACTGCCCGCGATGGGCAAGGAGCAGCTGTTCAAGACCGTTATGGCCGACGGCGTGCTGCCCCGCAAGACCTTCTCGATGGGTCACGCGCAGGATAAGCGCTACTACGTCGAGGCCCGCAAGATCCGATAAACCAACACAGGAGAAAGCGCCCGCCGACGGGCGCTTTCTCTGATAGGAGGACCATTCGATGAACTATAAGAAAGCCAGAGTATGGCAGGACATTCTTCTCTTCGGCGGCGCGTTCGTCGCAGGCGTCGGCGTGTGGGGCTTTGACAGCACATTTTTCGGGCTTCTGGGCCTGGCGATGGTGCTGCTGTCTATCCTCGTGTGGTGGCTGTACTACCGCTGCCCGCAGTGCCATGAGAGCCTTGGACGCGGGAACCCGAAGCATTGCCCGCACTGCGGCGCGTGGCTCGGCGACGAGCCTGAGCCGGAGGAGAAGAAAAAGATCCAGCACAAGAAAAAGAGAAGATGAAAACACAAACAGTTCCCGCCTACGCCAAGCTCAACCTGACGCTGGATATTTTAGGCAAGCGCCCGGACGGCTATCACGAGCTGCGGATGGTCATGCAGACCGTTTCGCTTCACGACGATGTGACCGTGACGCTCACCGACGGCACAGGCGTCGCCTGTCGCGCCGCGGGTGCGGAGCTGCCGTGCGACGAACGCAATCTTGCCGTCATGGCGGCGAACGCCTTCTGCGAAGCGCTTGATCATCACTGCGGCATCGGCATCGCGCTCACCAAACGCATCCCACCCGAGGCCGGGATGGCAGGCGGCAGCGCGGATGCCGCCGCCGTGCTGCGCGCGCTGCGCGAGCTGATCGCCCCTGCGCTCACGGACGAGCGGCTCGAGGAGATCGGCGCGCGTGTCGGCAGCGACGTGCCGTTTTGTGTCCGCGGCGGTACCCAACTTGCCGAGGGCAGGGGCGAAAAGCTGACCGTTCTGCGGAACGCGCCGAGGCTCTATGCCGCGGTCTGCAAGCCGGACTTTCCCATCTCCACGCCCGCGCTCTTTCAGCGGTCGGACCGCGTGGCGCTGACCGACCGGCCCGACACGGCGGCGATGCTCGCCGCGTTGGAAGCGGGCGACGCGGCAGCGCTGTGCGCGAACGTCAAAAACGTCTTTGAACAGGTATTGCCGGACGAGCAGCGCGCGCGCATCGAGGACATCAAGCGCGCTTTGCTTGCCAGCGGCGCGGAATGTGCCGCAATGACCGGCTCGGGCAGCGCCGTGTTCGGCCTGTTCCGCGAGGAGAATGCCTGCCGCGCAGCCTGCGAGGCGCTGCGAAGCGCGGAGCTGCAAACCTTCTGCACGATTTTTGTTTGAAAAACGAAAAAGCCGTCCATACTCAAGCTATCACTTGAAACGGACGGCTTTTTCTTATGAAATTTCGGAAAATCGAGATATCCCTTGCCGTCGGCCTTCTCTGCGCGCTCGTGTGGTGCGCGTTGGAGCCGGGCTTCCTGATGAGCTGGTGGGGCGCGGCGTTCGAGCCGCTGTGCGACGGTGTGCTGACCGCCGAGGGCGAGGGCGGCGAGGTCGTGCTGCGCTCGTTCTTCGCCGAGCTGCTGGAAAAGCTGCTTTCCTGAAAGAGCCGCCCGCGGGCGGCTTTTTCTTATGCCAGAACGTTGAAGAGCATGATGACCACGCCGAGAATGACGAGCACCACGCCGGTCGCGCGGTTGAGCGTTTTGGGCGAAGCCTTGTTGGCGAACACGGCGGCGACGCGTGCCCAGACGAGCGTGAAGAGCACGCAGAGCGCGAACACCGTCCAGTCCGGCGCGCCGCCGATGGCGAAGTGCGAGACCGCGCCGGTGAGCGCTGTGAAGGTCATGATGAAAACGCTGGTGCCCACGGCGGTTTTGAGCTCGTAGCCAAGCACAGAGGTGAGGATGAGCAGCATCATCATGCCGCCGCCCGCGCCGATGAAGCCGCAGATGAAGCCGATGAGCACGCCGCAGACAACGGATTGCACGGCGCGTTTTTTCGCGCCCACGCCGGCCATGGCCTCCTTGGTCGTCATGACGGGACGGACGATGAACTTCACGCCGAGCAGGAAGGTCATAAAGACCGAGAAGCCGCCCATCGTGGTCGAGGGGACAAGGCTCGCGGCGTAGCTGCCGACCACGGTGAAGGCCAGCACGCTTGCCATCATGATGAGCCCGTTGCGGATATCGAGATTCTTGTTTTTGCCGTAGGTGTAGGCAGACACGGCGCTTGCCAGCACGTCGGACGAGAGCGCGATGCCGACGGCCATGTAGGGCTCCATGCCGAGAAAGGTGATGAGCATGGGGCTGATGACCGCCGCGGCGCTCATGCCCGCAAAGCCGGTGCCGAGGCCCGCGCCCATACCGGCGAAAAAGGTGACGAGAAGTGTGATGACAAATTCCATTTTTAAGGCTCCTTTTCTAACATGGCGTCGAGATCGGCGTCCATAACGGCGAGCGTTTGGAAGAAGCTCGCGCGCATTTCCTCGCTCGTGTGGGCAAGGAGCTGCGCGAAAAAGGCGGACTGCACCGCGCGGCCCTGTTCAATGACCGGCTGCGCCCGCTCGGTGCAGACGAGCAGGGTTTTTCGCCGGTCGCCCTCGACCGTCTCGCGCCGCAGATAGCCCTCGCGCACAAGCTTGTCAACATTCACCGAAACGAGGTTGGCCTTGATGCGCCGGACCTCCACAATGTCGCCCGCCGTCCGATAGCCGGGGTTATTGGCGAGGAACATCAGAATGTCAAAGGCGGTCTGCGGCAGCTTCAGCTCGCGGCACAGCGGCTTGCAGGCCGCGGCATAGGCGCGGGCAAATTTATGGGCAAATTCCATACCGGCGTTCATACGCAAGGCTCCTTTTTAAGTAATACAAAATTGAATAGTTCAAAATTGAACTAAAAGATAGCACACATCGGGCGTCTTGTCAAGGAAAAAGATCGACGAGCGTCAAATTCGGGGCGCGGCGGTATTTACACGGTTGCCGAACGGCGGGAATGATGGTAAAATAGGAAAAAACGACGAAAGGGGGCGTACGCCATGCTGCGTATCCTGCTGGGCCGCGCCCGCACAGGAAAGTCCGCGCGGGTGCTGGAGGAGATCCGCGTGCTGGGCGATTCCTCGCAGCAGATCCTGCTCGTGCCGGAGCACGCCTCGCACGTCGCAGAGGTGGACGTGTGCCGCGCGTGCGGTGTGACCGCGAGCCGTCATGCGGAGGTGCTGACCTTCAAGCTGCTGGCCTCGCGCGTGCTGACGCTCACCGGCGGCGCGGCGGAGGTGACGCTCGACAGCGGCGGCAAGCTCCTGCTGCTCCAGCGTGTGCTGGTGTCGCTTGCGCCGAGCCTGCGCGTCTATCGCCGTCCTTCGCAGCGTGCGGCGTTTCTGGAAAGCCTGCTTGCGCTCATCGAAGAATTACAGGCCTATGCCGTCGCGCCGGAGGTGCTGGCGGAAAAGGCCGAGGCCATCGCGGGTGAGAGCGGCGAGCGGCTGCGCGATGTGGCGCTGCTCTACGGCGCGTATCTCGCAAAGCTCCACGAGGGCGGGCGCGACGCGCGCGACCGGCTGGAGAAGCTGGAGGAGAATCTTGCGGCCTCCGGCTACGCCGACGATAAGGACATTTTTCTCGACGGCTTTTCCTACTTCACGGGCCGCGAGCGGAATATCCTGCGTATTCTGCTCAAGCGGGCGAGGAGCGTCACCGTGACGCTGCTCGGCGACGGCAGCGACAGTGAGCTGTTCGCCGAGGGTCTGCGCGTGCGCGAGCAGCTTTACGCTCTCGCGCGGGACGCGGGCGTTCCCTGCACGGAGGAGGTGCTGCGCGGCGGCGCGCCGCGTGATGCGCTCGGCCATGTGGAGAAGCATTTTTTCGGCGGCAATGTCCGCTGGGAGGAGCCGACGGAGCAGCTGCGGCTGTATGAAGCCTCCACTGCTTATGACGAGGCGGAATGGATCGCCGCGGAGATCCTGCGTCTGGTGCGCTGCGAGGGCTACCGCTTCCGCGATATCACGGTCACCTCGCGCGATATGGACGCCGCGGAGCCGGTGCTGCGCACCGTGTTCGCGCGCTGCGGCATCCCGCTGTACTGCGCGCGGCGCAGCGATATCCTGCGCCGCGGCGTGCCCGCGCTGCTGCTCGGCGCGCTCGACGCGGTGAGCGGAGGCTTTGAGTACGAGGATGTGTTCCGCTGCCTCAAGACCGGCCTCGCGGGACTTTCGGCGGAGGAATGCGATCTGCTGGAAAATTACGTCATCAAGTGGGACATCCGCGGCGCGATGTGGACGCGCGACGTTCCGTGGACGGCGCACCCCGAGGGCTACGGCGTGCCGTGGCGTGCAGAGGACGAAGAAATGCTCGCGCGGGTGAACGACGCGCGGGAAAAGGTGCGCGCGCCGCTGAGCCATCTCTACGAGGGCGTGCGCGGCACGGGGGACGTTGAGAGTAAAGTGACAGCACTTTACAATTATCTGATGGAGATCGCGCTGCCCGAGGAGCTGCAGTGGCAAACGGAGACGCTCTGGCAGCGCGGCGAAACGCAGCGGGCGGAGGAGCTGGCGCAGCTCTGGAACGTTCTGTGCGGCGTGCTCGATCAGTTTGTGGAAATGCTGGGCGGTACCGAGCTGGACGCGGAGGAATTCGCGCGGCTCATGCGCCTGGTGCTCACGCAGTATTCGGTCGGCACGATCCCGGTCTCGCTCGACCGGGTGAGCCTGGCCGAAATGACGCGCAACGACCGTCACGCCGTGCGCGTGCTGTTTTTGATGGGCGCGAACGACCATGTTCTGCCCGCTGTGGGCGGCAGCGGCGGCATTTTGAAGGACGAGGACCGTGCGGCGCTCGAAGCGCTCGACGTGCGCCTTGCGCCCTACGGTATGGCGCAGTTCCGGCTGGAGCTGCAAAACCTCTACGCCGCGCTCGCCCAGCCGACCGACCGGCTCTACATCTCTTATCCGCGCTTTGATAATGCGGGCGCCGAGCTGCGGCCCAGCTTTATTGTCGGGCGCGTGCAGACGCTCTGCCCGTCGGTAAAGGTCGAAACGGAGGATGCCGACAAGGCATACCGCCTTACAACAGAGAGCGGTGTGCTCGACTACGCGGGTGAACACGTCGGCGGGGAAGCGTGGCGCTATCTGGAGCGGCGCGGCGGCTGCGCCGCGGCGCTTGCCGCCATGTGCGACGCCTCACGCTATACGCGCGGGAAGCTCTCGCGCGAGGCTGTCCACACGCTCTATGGGCGCAGCATCACGCTCAGCGCCTCGCGCATGGACAAGGCGCGGAGCTGCCATTTCGCCTATTTCATGCAGTACGGTCTGCGCGCGAAGGAGCGCACGGCCGCGGGCTTCGACGCGCCGCAGGTCGGCACCTTTGTCCACGACGTGATGGAGCACACGCTCCGCGCGGCGAGCGAGCGCGGCGGTCTCAAAGCGTTGGGGCGTCCGGCACTGCACGCGCTTGTGCGGCAGGCGATCGAGGCATACATCGAAAAAAACCTCCCCGACCTTGACGAGAAGAACGCGCGCTTCCGCTATCTTTTCCGCCGGCTGTGCGAGTCGGTCTACCGCATCATGGATTCGACGGTGGAGGAGCTTTCCAACTCCGATTTCGAGCCGCTGGCCTTCGAGCTGGGCTTCGGCGCGGACGGACAGCTCCCCGCCGTGACCGTCCGCGAGGCGGGGGAGGAGCTGCGTGTGGTCGGCAAGGTCGACCGCGTGGACGGCTGGCTCAAGGACGGCAAGCTGTATCTGCGCGTGGTGGACTACAAGACCGGCGCGAAGCGCTTCGACCTCGCCGAGCTGCGCTACGGACTCGGCCTGCAAATGCTGCTCTATCTCTTCACGCTGCGGGACAAGGGGGAAAAGCTCTTCGGCGGCTATCCCATCGAGCCGGCGGGGGTCCTCTATCTCCCCGCGCGGGAGAAGCTGCTGAGCCTGCCGCGCAATGCCTCGGAGGAGGAGATCGAGCGCGCGATGCACAAGGAGCTGCAGCGCAGCGGCATGGTGCTGAACGATCCCGCGGTGCTGCGCGCGATGGAGCACAGCGCGCTGGAAGCGCCGTGCTATCTCCCGGTGCGCGTGAAAAAGGGCAAGGACGGCGAGACGGAGATCACCGGCAGCATCGCCACGAGCGCCCAGCTCGGCAAGCTGGGCCTGTACGTAGAGGAGCAGCTGCGCCGCATGGTGCGCGAGCTGGCGAGCGGCAACATCGACGCCGACCCGTGGGCGCGCAGCGAGCAGGACAGTGCCTGCACCTACTGCGAATTCGCGCCCGCCTGCCACTTTGAAAACGGCTGCGGCGGCGACCACATTGAATACATCCGCGCGACCGGAGCTGAGCAGCTCTGGGAGCACATTGACCGGACGATCGGGGAGGGGGAAAAACGCGATGGCTGACATCCTGACCGCCGAGCAGCAGGCGGCGGTAGAGAACCGCGGGCGGAGCCTGCTGGTGTCCGCCGCGGCGGGCAGCGGCAAGACGAAGGTGCTTGTCGAGCGGCTTTTTTCTTATGTTGAGAGCGGCGAAGCGAACCTCGACGACTTCCTCATCATCACCTACACCCGCGCCGCGGCGGCGGAGCTGCGCGGCAAGATCGCCAAGGTCCTCGGCGAAAAGCTGCAGGAGGACCCGACAAACACGCATTTGCAGCGGCAGCTGCTGCGCGTCTACCGCGCGGATATCAAAACGGTGGACGCCTTCTGCACGGCGCTGCTGCGCGAGAACTGCCACCTGCTGCGTGAGGACGCGCGCGGTCACGCGCTGCGGCCTGATTTCCGGGTGCTCGACGAGAACGAGGCGCAGCTGCTGCGCGAGCGGGTGCTCGCGCGCACGCTGGATGAGTTTTACGAGACGATGCGCGAGGGCGACGGCGCGTCGCTCCTGGCGGATACCCTCGGCGCGGGGCGGGACGACCGCGCACTCGGCGCGCTGGTGCTCGAGCTGCACGGAAAGCTGCAGGCGCAGCCGTACATGGACCGCTGGCTCGCGTCGCAGGAGCAGCTCTGGCACGATCTGCCGCCGCGCGTGGAGGATACGGTCTACGGGACGCTGCTGCTTTCTATGGTGCGGCGCAAGGCGCTCCACTGCGCCGCGCTGCTGCGCGGCGCGGCGGAGGAGATGGTGTCGGACGCCGCGCTCGCGGACAAGTATGCGCCGCTCTTCCTCGGCGTGGCGGAACAGTTCGCGCTCCTTGCCGCGGCAGCGGAGGAGGACTGGGACGCGGCGGCGAAGCGCCGCGTGGACTTCCCACGCCTGACGGCGGTGCGCAAATGCGAAAACGAAGCGCTCAAGGCCAAAATGCAGGGCGTGTGGAACGGCTGCAAAAAGATCGCCAAGGGCTTTGACGAGGTGTTTTCCGTCACCTCCGCCGAGGCGATGGAGGACCTGCGCGCGATGGCGCCCGCCATGCTCGCGCTCCTGAAGCTGACGGCGGATTTTTCCCGCGCCTATCAGGAGGAGAAGCGCCGCCGCAACGCGGCGGACTTCTCCGACCAGGAGCATGAGGCCATCGACCTGCTCCTCGGCGCGGACGGACAGCCCACCGACCTTGCGCGGACGGTTTCGCAGCGCTACCGCGAGATCATGGTGGACGAGTATCAGGACACGAACGAGGTGCAGAACTGCATCTTCTCCGCTATTTCCTGTGAAGGAAAAAACCTTTTCACCGTCGGTGACGTCAAGCAGAGCATCTACCGCTTCCGCCTCGCCGACCCGCGCATTTTTCTCGACCACTATCTGCGCTACCCACACGCCGCCGACGCGGCGGAGGGCGAGAGCGCGAAGCTCCTTTTGAGCAAAAATTTCCGCTCGCGCGATACGGTACTGGACGCGGCAAATTTTGTGTTCCGCAACGTCCTTTCCCGGGAAATGGGCGAGCTGGACTACGGCGAGGACGAGTCCCTGCACGTCGGGGCGAGCTATCCCGAGAACCCCGACTGCTGCGCGGAGTTCCATTTTGTGGAGATGTCCGCGCAGGAGAGCGACGCGGAAAAGCTCCGCGCGGCCCGGGCCGAGGCGAGCTTCGTCGCGGACTACATACAAAGGCTCATCGCCGGCGGCTTCGCAGTGCAGGACGATAAGACCCACGAGCCGCGCGCGGTGCGGGAGGAGGATATCGTGATCCTCATGCGCTCGCCCCGCACACGGCTTGCCGACTATCGCCGCGCGCTGGAGAGCCGCGGGCTGCACTGCGCCGCCGAGAGTGACGGCGGCTTTTACGAGACGATGGAGGTCGCCGTGACCTTCGCGCTGCTCGAGATATTGGATAACCCGCGGCAGGACGTGCCGCTCATTTCCGTGCTGCGCTCGCCGATCTTCGGCTTCACGCCGGACCGTCTCGCCGAGCTGCGCTCGAAAACGCCGGGCGGTGATTTTTACGAAGCGCTCGCCGCGGACGGGGGCGAGGATGCCGAACGGTTTCTCGCGCTGCTGCGCGAGCTGCGCGAGAGCGCGCAAACGCTCACGCTCACCGAGCTGGTCGCGGCGCTCTATGAGCGCTGCCATATCCCGGCGGTGTTCGGCGCGATGCGGGGGGGAGCCGCACGCCGGGAAAATCTGCGCGCGTTCTTCTCGCTGGCGGAGGAGTTTGAACGCGGCGGCGGACGGGGGCTGTTCGCCTTTGTCCGGCACCTGCGCGAGCAGCTGGAGTCCGGCGAACCGCCTGTGCCGCAGACCACGCACGCCGCGCAGGGCGTGCGCATCATGAGCATCCATAAGTCCAAGGGACTGGAGTTTCCGGTCGTGATCCTCGCGGATCTCGCGCGGCCGTTCAGCCGTATGGA
>CALDMA010000182.1 GCA_937915075.1 uncultured Oscillospiraceae bacterium | reverse complement strand
GGGGTGCATTTTGTTTGACGAGCCGCTTTCCGCTCTGGATGCCCTGCTGCGGGAAGAAATGCGCCACGAGCTGAGGTCGCTGACCTCTGCGCTTGGCATCACGTCTGTTTTTGTGACCCATGACCAGACCGAGGCCATGAGTATGAGCGACCGTATCGCCGTTCTAAACGGTGGCTATGTGGAGCAGTATGCCGCGCCGGAAACCGTCTACCACGATCCTGCCAGCGAGTTTGTGGCACGCTTTGTGGGAAAGTCCAACTGGCTCAGCGAAACAGAGATGTTTCGCCCGGAAGCCGCCGTGCAAACACCGGTAAAGGGTGCGCTGCACTTTGAGCTTCCCGTTCAGAGCGTGCAGTATCTGGGAAGCACCTATGAAGTTACCGTTCCCTATCAATCGGTAATATGGACGATCAACAGCGGGCGGAAGGTAAAGCCCGGCGAGATGCTGTCCGTTTACATAGATCCCGATCAAGTGATTACTTTTCAAAAGAAAGAGGTTTTATCAGCATGAAAAGAAGTATCGTATGTCTCCTGCTGGCACTGTGCCTTTGCCTTGGCTTGGCAGCCTGCGGCAGTCAGCCGTCTCAGGATGAAACAAACAATGACCCCGCCGTTTCCGATAACACCGAGCCGCAGCTCTCCGGTAAGGTAACGGTCTATATGCCCAGCCCCGCCGGGCTTGCCGACAAGCTGGCCAAGGCCTTTACCGCCAAGACCGGCGTGGAGGTGGAGCAGTTCCAGGGTACCACCGGCGAGATCCTCGCCCGTCTGGAAGCGGAGCAGGCCAATCCCGTGGCCGATGTGGTCATCCTCGCCTCCTGGTCCGACGGCCTGAGCATGAAGGCGGACGGACAGTTGGAGAGCTATACCCCAGCCAACGCCGACAAGGTCAACGAGGGTTGGATCGACGAGGACAATATGCTCTTTGGTTCCAGCGCCTCCGCTGTGGGTGTGATCTACAACACCACCGTTGTTCCCGAACTGAATGCCGATTGGTCCGAGCTGGCGGACGCCCAGTACAAGGACATGATCGCCATTCCTGACCCCGAAAAGTCCGGCGCGTGCAAGGACTTCCTGGCAGGTCTTGTGACCGGCACTGCTGACGGCGAAGCGATCATGCAGAGCTGGGCGGACAACGGCCTGACTGTCCCCGGCGCCAATAAAGCGGCGCTGGAAGCCGTCACCACCGGTGAAAAGGGCATCCTGATCGCGGGCGTGGACTACAACGCCTATTCCTCCATGGCAAAGGGCGAGCCCCTGAATATCTATTATCCCGCCTCCGGCACAGTGGTCAATCCCCGTCCTGCCATGATCCTCAAGACCGCCCCCAACATGGACAACGCCAAGGCGTTTGTGGACTTCCTGTTCAGTGACGAGGCGCAGAAGCTGGTCGCCGACGCCTACCTGCTGCCCGGCCGCAGCGATGTGCAGTGCGAGAACCGCACCAATCTCTCCGACATCCCCCAGATCACGACCGATTGGGACAAGATGATGGAGGTCGCTTCCGACACCGCAGCCAAGCTCAACAGCCTCTGCAAGTAAGAAAACGGGAGGGTATATGAGAAGGAACGTTCTCAAAAAGAATCTGCCGCTGGCGCTGCTGCTGGTGCTTCTGACCGGCTTGATTCTCTGCCCTCTGATCACAGTATTCGCCAAGGCGGTCATCGTAGATGGCCGCCTTGACCTGTATCAGGCGTGGCAGACCATTGCAAGCTCTGAAAATGTGCAGACCGTCTGCAACTCTTTGCTGCTGGGTGTATGCGTTGTGCTGTGCTCGACGGTCATCGCCGTGCCGACGGCGTACCTTCTGGCACGGACACAGCTCAAAAAGCACAGCTGGCTGGATATCATCTTCATGATCCCCTTCATGACGCCGCCGTATATCGCGTCCATGGGCTGGATCTTATTCATGCAGAAAAAGGGACTTTTCCAGCAGCTCTTTCCAGCCACCGGCTCGTGGTCCGAGGGCTTCTTCTGCTTCGGCGGGCTGGTGCTGGTGATGAGCCTGCACGTGTTCCCGTTCCTCATGACGATGCTGAAAAACGCCATGCTGAACATCCCCGCCAGTCTGGAGGAAAGCGGTGCGGTGTTCGGCGCGGGCTTCGGCCTGCGGCTGCGGAAAATTTTCGCCCCGCTGCTGACCGGCAACTACGCCATCGGCGCGCTGCTGGTGTTCGTCAAGACCCTGTCTGAGTACGGTACGCCCTACACGCTGGGGCGGCGCATCGGCTTCTATGTATTCACCACTGACATTCACCGCTACTCCACCACTGCGCCCATCGACTTCGGGCGCTCGGCCAGTCTGTCCTCCATTCTGGTCTGCATTTGCATGATGATGTGGCTGATGCAGAACTATATCACGAACAAAAACAGCTATCGGCTGGTCAGCGGCAAGGGCAGCCGCCCGGCACAGACGAAGCTGTCCACTGTCGGGCAGGTTGGCGCGTGGCTGTGGGTGCTTCTTGTGGTGCTGGTGGCCATCGGCGTGCCGTATTTCTCCATCATCTCCACCTCTCTTATCAAACTGCGGGGCTATGGTCTGGCCGCGGGCAACTTCACCCTTGACCACTATAAGGAGCTGCTGACCACGCCGAAAGCGTTGTCCTCTATCTGGAAGAGTCTATTCCTTGCGGTTTCGTCCGCAACGATCGGCTCCGTGATCGGCACGGCGGTAGTCGCGGCGGTGCGCAAGTCCAAAGGCTTTTTTAAGAAAGCACTGGAGTGTATCAGCCTGCTGCCGGAAATGCTGCCCAGCATCGTGCTGGTCATCGGCATTATGCTGTTCTGGAACGCGATCTACAAGGTGATTCCTCTTTATAACACCATCGGCATTATGGTGCTGGCGTATGTGGTGCTGTATCTGC
>CALDMA010000181.1 GCA_937915075.1 uncultured Oscillospiraceae bacterium | reverse complement strand
TGTCCGGCGTTCTCTGCAAAGAGTTCAACATTCGGGAAACTGTAAAAACGGCGTGGCTGTCCTTTGACGCAATCAACAATACAGAAACCTTTGACCTTGAAGCATTTCGGGGTGCGTACTGTATCGGCGGCGTTGACCTTTCCATTACAACCGATCTGACCTGCGCAAGCCTGCTGTTCATGCGCCGGGGCGATGATAAAAAGTATATCCGTCAAATGTACTGGCTACCTGCTGACCGCCTGCAAGAGCGTGTACAGCAAGATAAAATTCCTTATGACAAATGGTTTGAACGAGGGCTTTTGCGCCTGTGCAGCGGCAACACGATCAATTATTCCGATGTGACACAGTGGTTCGTGAAAACGGTACGGCAATACGAACTGTTTCCGGCGTGGGTCTATTATGACAGCTATTCCGCACGGTACTTTGTGGAAGAAATGCAAATGCAGGGCTTTACTATGGTGCGCTGTATTCAGGGTGCAAAAACGCTGTCCCCGCCTATGCAGATGCTAGGGGCAGACTTGCAGGCGTACAAGGTCAACTATGATAACAACCCCATTCTGAAATGGTGCCTGACGAACACAGGCATTCAGACTGACCGCAACGGCAATATTGTCCCCATCAAGAACCAATCCCCCAGACAGCGCATTGACGGCACTGCCGCCTTGCTTGACTGCTATGTGGGGCTTTACGAACACTATAACGAATATACAGGGGCAATATAACCCCGGAAAGGCGGCAGACATAAAGCTGAAAGACAAGAAAATTGAACTGCTCCGGCAGGTGCATACAAGGGGCGAAATGGGCATTACCAAAACAACCCTTGAAAGCATGGGGACGGTATGGGCGTATTTCCGCCATCTGTCCGGCAAAGAAGTATTCGCAGCGGCAACGGTCAATTACAAGGAAGAAGTGCTGTACCAGATCAATTACCGCCCCGACCTGACAACGGCAAATGTAGTTCGCTACAATGGAACGCTGTATAATATCACTCGCATTGATACCTTTGAGGGGTACAAAGAGGACTTGACGCTGTACTGCATTGCCAGAAAATGAAGTCATGAAAACATGACAAAATATTGAAAAATCCGCCCTGCTGTGCTATACTTTTTAATGGCTGATTGTAGCCACGCACAGGAGGGCTATTTTTATGACTTACAACTATAACAGGCTTTGGAAACTGTTGATAGATAAAGGCATGACAAAAACGCAAATGCGCTTGCAGGCAGGTATCAGCACGAACATACTTGCCAAAATGGGAAAGGGCGAACCTGTTGCAATGGATAGCCTTGCAAAGATTGCGACCGCCTTGAATTGTGGGCTTGACGATATTGTAGAGATAGAGAAAGGCAATAGATATAAATGAGCAAAGTTAAGGTTTTTGATGTTTTTTCTGGTGCAGGTGGCTTCAGTTGTGGTTTTGAAATGGCTGGTTGCACAGTCGTTGGAGCTGTTGAACACGATAAATGGGCCGCTGACACATTTACATTTAACCACAAAAATGCCAAAATGCTGTTAGGGGATATAGAAACATTTTCTGATAATACCCTTAAAGAGCAAATTGAAAAGCCTGATATTATTATTGGAGGGCCACCGTGCCAGGGCTTTTCCATTTGCGTTAAAAATGCAGGCGATCCGAAAGATCCCAGAAATTCGTTGTTTGTTGAATTTATTAGAATGGCAAGAATTTTTTCTCCTAAAGTCATGGTTATGGAGAATGTGCCTAATATAATTAGAGCAAAAACCAAAAGCGGAACCGCCGTTGTAGATATATCTTAGTGAAATTAGAGCCAAGTATGAAGAGTGGAAATCAGCTAATATGGCTTTGATTGGTCCTGGAAAAGAGCCCTTAGGCACAGACCAAGACATTATTCACCAGCGTGTGGAACTGTTTAACAGCTATCTAATTTAAGGTAAAGCGTCTGTCGCACCATGCGGCAGGCGCTTTCTTTGTCGCTTGCTTTGCCCACTGCCGCTTATCTTCTACTATCTTTCTGTGTCTTATAGCAGATTTAAGCGACAAATAAGCGACAAGCCACAAATTGCAGTGTTGCTAAAGCACACAAAACTGCTGTTCCTTGTAAGAAACACCCGCCCCATGCACCGCATTGTCAAGCGCTTTGACCTTGCGGTAGATATTCCTGTTGACCGCTTCGATTGCTTTTTAGTCAAGGACAGCCGCGCTTATTCTGAACGTCGCCACGGGCAGGAGTGGACACAGTACCTCGGTGCAAAGTCCTCCACGGTGGGGCGTGTCAAGCTCTACAACAAAACGGTGGAAGCACGCCTCATTTATCCGCTGACCCGTTTGGAGCTGACATTAGACCCGGCCACGGCCTACGACGACATATCGTTCCCGCTGGTCTATGCCATTCACGCAACACAAATCGGTGTGGACGAGTTTAAGGCCACCGACACCGAGCGTTTTATCCTCGGCGCATTATTGAACGGCTACGGTTCGCTCAATATGCTCGGGCGTAAGACACGCGCCAAAATGGAACATCTTTTGGAGCTGTATGTGCAGCGCGTAGAAATATCCAAGTCGGAATACGCCGCTATACTGTCGCAGCTTTACCGATACACCCAAGGCCGCATAGACGCGGCCATCGATGGCGACCAACCACCACCCAAGCGGTTAGAGCTGCCCGCATGGGTGCAAGAAATAATTGATGAAGAAAAAGGAGACACACCAATATGAATGACAATTTTGATTTAACCCCCGCCACGTCTGCCACCGAGCAGACCACCCCCGCAGACACCACTACCGTAGACACCACCGCAGACACCACCGCTCCGGCCACGCTGCCGGAAAACTATCTCGTATGCGGCTACTATGCCACCACCGACAAGGGCGCGAAATATCTTCGCCCGGAGTTCGTGGACGAGTACGCCCGCAATATCGCCGCCAGTCTAAACGAGATGAAGCCCGCAGAGTTCGCGGCTATGCTGCGCGATCTAAAACGGGCAAAGAAATCTACACTTCCGTTTGAGGCACGACAGACCGCAGCAGCCGAGTTGTTCCCCCGTGCAATCGGCCTCGTCCATAAGAAAAAAGCCCCGTCCATTTTGACGGAGTTCGTCAAGGCAAATCTTGCCGCCATTAAGACGGATGATGATTGGTCGGCGTTCTATCGGCACATGAACGCCATCAGCGGCTTCCTTATGGCGGGAGGTAATGCCTAATGCCTATAGACCCTGACCTATGCAGCTTGGAACATCTTCCGGCTTTTTTGACCGTTGAACAGCTTGCAGTTGTTTTAGGCGTTGGACGCAATACGGCGTATAACTTTGTACGCAGCAACCGCATTAAGAATATTCGCGTGGGGCGGCAAATCCGAATACCAAAATCAGCTGTCGAGAATTTGTAACTATTTGCAGTTGATTAAATGCTGTGCAGGGCATATCATATAGATGGTATGTCCTGCGTGGCATGGAAAGGAGGATTTATGCCACGCACGAAAACAATGGGTCGCGCTGCCAATGGTGTCGGCTCAATTCGGAAAAAGTCTGTTCAGAAGAACGGGAAAACGTACACTTACTATGAAGCCCGTGCCACAGTGGGCTTTGACCCCGGCACAGGCAAGCAGATACAAAAGAGTATCACAGGGAAAACGCAAAAAGAGGTAGCACAAAAACTGCGTCAAGTCACGACGGCTTTGGATGATGGTACTTATAAAGCCCACTCTAAGTTGACAGTGGGAGAGTAGCTTGACATTTGGACAAGGGACTACTTGGGCGGTGTAAAAGCATCAACAGCCTATCTCTATAAGAAAAATGTAGAGCTGTATATTGCGCCGCGTCTTGGGAAAATCCGGCTGGAAACTTTGAACGCCCATACGGTACAGCACTTTTATAATGAGCTTGTTACGCCGACAGACGGCAAAACAAATCCGCTGTCAGCCAAAACGGTCAAGAACATTCACGGGGTTTTTCACAAGGCCTTGCAGCAAGCGGTATTGATTGGCTATCTCCGCGTCAATCCGACGGATGCCTGTACGCTCCCGCGCATCATCAAAAAAGAAATGCACCCGCTGGAGGAAGAACAGGTTGCAGCGTTCTTGAAAGAGGTACAAGGCAGCCCCCACGAATACCTTTATAAAATCGCACTGTTTACTGGACTGCGCGAGGGTGAAGTTCTTGGTTTGGGCTGGGAACATATTGACCTCGAAAACGGTATTCTCACGGTAAAACGTCAGCTCCGCAAGGAGCAGAAAAAGGGCAGCCAATATTACTTCTCTCCACCGAAGAACAACCGCGCCCGTAGTATCTCCTTAGCTCCATCTGTGGTGCTGTTGTTCCGGCTTCAAAAACTGGCACAAAACAGTATGCGAATGGAGGCAGGTGATGCATGGCAGGAAAACGGGCTTGTCTTTTCCAATCAGACGAGCGGCTACCTATCCTATCGCACGGTGTATGACTGCTTCAAGCGCATTGTGAAAAAAATAGGCTCTCCGGCTACTCGCTTTCACGACCTGCGCCACACTTACGCGGTTGCTTGCATCAAAAGTGGCGACGACATTAAGACCGTGCAGGAAAACCTCGGACACGCTACCGCTGCGTTTACGCTGGATGTTTACGGACACGTCACGAAGCAGATGAAGCGAGACAGCGCACAGCGGATGGAACAGTTTATTCAAGCCGTATCTGCCGGATGATACAATAAGGGAAAAAATAAGGGAAAAACGCAAGAATAGCAAAAGAAAAAGCCTTGAAACCATTCGGGTAATGTTCACAGGGACACAAGTTGACACCGTGTCTTGCAAGGGG
>CALDMA010000180.1 GCA_937915075.1 uncultured Oscillospiraceae bacterium | reverse complement strand
CATAACTCTCCAGAGCACCGCAGTTTCCTTATAGAAAAAGCAGGAGGCCGTAAATTGGATCAGAAAGACTGCCATGTTCAATTCGAGGAACAGTAGCGCAAGCGTTAAGTGTCCCTGTGTTCCGAGAAACGCAATCAGTAAAAGAATTGCTGCCCCGGCAAGAGGGACTACGGCCGATGTCTGCTCATAAGCATTTGTCAGCATACCGATCCCACGGTCAACAATGACCGTAAACGCCCAGAAAGCCATCATCCAGGTCACCATTCGGTGCGAGCGAGCAAAAGCGGCATCCTGTGCATAGGCAGTGCGTACTTTCTTTGCAAGCGAGCCTTCTGACATGCTATAATCCCTCCCGAGTGAAATAATCGTGTCGTGTTTCAATCATTATATCAAATGAAATTATTTTTTCAATATAACATATCCACAAAATTTATTTTTATATTTTGGCGTTTTGTCGATTTTTATCTCCATGCTTGACAGCGCAAAAATGAAATGTATATAATCACAAAAAGCAGTGAATGAAATTATAATTTAATAGAAGGAGATGCTTCCATGAAAAAAATCTGTCACAGCGCGATCTATCAGCTGCTCTCTGAGCTGGAAGGTGATGTCGGCCTTTACATTCGGGATATTGAATCCGATGAAACACTGGAGATCAACCCTAATCTGGTTTTGCCTTCGGCCAGCGTGATCAAAATCCCTATGCTGGCGCTGCTTCTCCGCGATGTCCAGGAGGGTCGAGTGGACTGGAAAGAGAAGCGCAGGATCGCTCCGGTCAATCGCGTTGGGGGTACCGGCATCCTTTGCGAGCTGAGCGAAGAGTATATGCCGACGGTCGAAGAGCTTGCTACGTTGATGATCGTCCTGAGCGATAATATTGCAACCAACGAGATCATGGATATCATCGGCATTGAGCGAGTGAATGAATTTTGCGCGGAAATGGGGATGCCTCAGACCCGCTTGATGCGGAAGATGCTTGATTTCGAGGCGATCAAAAAAGGCTACAATAATTATATGTGTGCAGGGGAAGCCGGCCGGCTGCTGACGCAGATCGCCGAGGAGAAATTCGTCAACCACGAGGTCTCCTGCACTATTATGAACATTATGGAGCATCAGCAGTGCCGGAACAAACTGCCCGCTCTGCTTCCGACCATTCCGAACTATGCGCCGGAGGAGGTCAAGCGCAACATTCAGGAGGGCTCTGTTCTCGTCGCAAACAAAACCGGTGAGCTTGTCGGAATACAGCACGACGTTGGCATCTTTACTTTGCCGGGCGGCCGCCGCTATGTGATCGCCATGTTTACCGGCAATCTGAAGAGCGACCTTCAGGCGATTGAGCTGATCGGGAAGGTGAGCCGCGCCGTTTATGACGCATTAAAGTGAATGAAGAAAAGCGGTATGCCTTTATAAGGAGAGCTCAGTTTTATGTATGACTATGTATTAAAAAACGGATGGATCGTGGATGGCAGTCGGGAAGATCCCTACCGCGCAGATCTTTGTATCCAGGATGGATTGATCGCAGAAATTGCTCCGAATGCAGGAGAGGGGCGGGAGACGGTCGACGCCTCCGGCCTAATCATCTCACCGGGGTTCATTGACATTCATGCTCATTCGGATGCTTCTCCGTTGGTAGGTTATCCCGTGGAGAGTAAGCTCGCACAAGGTGTAACGACCGAGATCTGCGGGAACTGCGGCATTTCTCTGCTGCCGACAGAACCCGGCTGCGAAGCGGCGGTACAGGAGTATTTTTCCTCGGAGCTGGAAATGCCGCTCAACGGAAAACAGATCACAATGCCTTCCATGTCCGCATATGTCCGCGCTGTCCGGAACAGCGGGACAGCGCTCAATGTTGGAATGCTGGTCGGACATGGTACGCTGCGGCTCTCTGCCATGGGCTTTGTTGACCGTCCGCCGACTGCACAAGAGCTAGAGCAGATGAAGGCTCTGCTTGACCGTGAACTTAGTGGCGGTGCAATGGGTATGAGCTTGGGCTTGATCTATCCGCCAAGCGCTTATGGTACAACGGGCGAGCTGGCGGAATTGGCAAAGGTCATAAAAAAGCACAATGCGATCCTCGCCGTACATATGCGCAGCGAGAGCGTTCACATTTTCGAGGCGGTCGATGAAATGCTGAGCGTTGCCGAGAAAAGCGGCGTACATCTGGAAATTTCTCATCTCAAGCTGATCGGAAAACCGCAATGGGGTCGCGGAAGGGAACTGCTCCAAAAGATTCGCGATGCCCGTGCGCGCGGCATCCATGTCACCTGCGACCAATACCCATATACCGCAAGCAGTACCGCGCTGACCGCCCTGATGCCGAACTGGTCTCATGCGGGAGGAAATGAAGAAATGCTTCGCCGCCTGCGCGAACGGGAAGGCACGCTCTGTGAGGAAATGGCGCAGGAAATGGAGAACCGCGGAGGTCCTGGTGCGATACTGATCACCAGTACCCACGGCCGCCATCCGGACTATGAGGGCAAAACCATCGATGAATTTGCAAAGGAGTTTTCCCTCACACCTCTTGATGCAGTGATCCGAATTCTGCTCGAATGTGAGGTCAGCGTTGCCTGCGTATTCTTCTGCATCAGCGAGGATGATATGCTCGCCATTATGGCCGAGCCGTTTATCTGCGTAGGGAGCGACGGATATTCTTTTTCCTATGATAAGCAATACACAAAGACCAATCCTCACCCCCGCAGCTTTGCTACCTTCCCGCAGTTCTTCCAGACCGTCCGTGAAAAACAGCTTATGTCCATACAGGATGCCGTCTATAAGGCGACTGCGCTTCCGGCACAGATTCTCGGCCTGTACGACCGCGGGCAGTTGAAAAAGGGGATGGCTGCGGACATAACGATATTTGATAGGGAGCGAATCGCAAGTCGTTCAACGTATCTGGATTCAAAGGTTCGTCCAGTGGGGATCTCATATGTCTTCGTCGGCGGCAAGCTGGCATACTGCAATGGTCGCACCGTCGATTTCCATTCCGGCAAGGTTCTGCTTCATCTGTAACTGCCAGGCCATGCACAATGCGTCTATCGGTTGGATCACGGGCAGTTCCTCGAAAGCGTCCATAGCAAAACAGCGAGGCAATGCCTCGCTGTTTTGCTTGCCTGGGAAAGATCTCTTCCTGCAGAAGGGCTGCTAAACGCTGCCTCGATCCGAGGCGTTGCTCTATAAAAAGCGAATGGAATTCAGAGATCACGATCTCCCCAAAATGTGATCCATTCTGCGTAATAAAAATTTATGACTGAACGGCTTTGGCAGATAGCATACCGCGCCCAATGCAAAAAACTCTTCGCGCAGGCGGTTTGACACTCTTGCCGAAATGATGATCGTGCGCAGAGCGAGCTTCTGACGGCCCAACTCACGCATGACCTCTGCACCATTCACATCCGGAAGATCCGGATCCATGATCAAAAGCGCCGGCTGTCTTTCCCGAACAGAGCGCAGAATATCCCATCCTTTTTTGTCCGCACGACCCGATAGTTTTCGCGCAGCGCGATGGATTCCTGCAAGAGACCGCAAAAGGCTTCGTTGGCATCTGCCAACAGAATGTCATGACAATGCTTCATACATATCTTCCTATCCTAATTTTTTGAATCAAATCGTATTTACGTACACAGTGCGGCAGGCGGCGCTTCTTCCGTCTCCATCAGGCCATCTTCTTCATTCTCACAGAGCTCGCGCCGAAGCGCACAAAGCGTATCTCTCACCGCTTGGTCATTCAGCTCGTCCAAAAGCAGCAGAAGAAAAATCAGACTTGTCGCAGAAAGGCAGTATTTTCCTCGCTCCAGATCACTGTATGCACGGCTCGTGATGTGAAGGCGTTCTGCCATTTCTTCCTGTGAAAGCCGAAGCTTGCGCCGCAGGTCACGGGCTGACCGGGAAAAGAAATTCCGGATCAGCCGCTTGTAATATCCCATATGATAAGATCTCCGTTTCTTTGAGGAATTCTACGGAAATCTTACTCAGTGCCGAAGTGCGCTTCCATGAAGTGCACTTCCTATTATTGAAATTTCCTTTTCCTTCCATATCATTTTAACATCCTTAAGAAAACGCTTTTCGGAACGTTTCCGACTATCCGGCCCCACATGCAAGAAAAATGCTGCACATCCTCACGGTCAAAGCCGCAAGGATGTGCAGCGTATGATTCAGCGATCCGTATTCACCATGCTTCGGCAAGCAAAAAGTCTGCAAGATGAACGATCTTGATACCGTTTTCGATGCCGGTATCCATTTCGTTGAGCGTAACGACATATTTGGGGTAATGGTCGCGGATCTCCATCAGGTTCCCGACCTCGCGATCAGAAGCCTCCGGAATCTGTACGCAGACCTGCACGTAGATCCGTTCGTCGCGGCGCACGGCCACAAAGTCGATCTCTTTCGTATCATTCTTGCCGATGAAAACATCGTAGCCGCGGCGCTTCAGTTCAAGAAACACGATGTTCTCCATCGCGCCGTCCAGCATTTTGCGGTTATAGCCCAGCAGGGCATACTTGAGCGACACATCGGAGAGGTAATATTTCTCCTGGGTTTTCAGGATGTTCTTGCCTTGCAGGTCATAGCGTTCACAGGGGTAGATGATAAACGCCTGCTCCAACCAGCGCAGATAGTTATAGATGCTCTCCACCGAAACCTTGCGGTGCTCACTCTTTAGAAATGTAGAGATAGAGTTAGCCGAGAAGGTCTTGCCCATATTCTCGATGATATACTTCACCACACGATCAAAAAGGTCCTGCTTGTTGATCCGGTGGCGCTTGACGATATCGCGGGAAACGACGGTGTGATAAATGCCGTTGACGATCTGATAGGCGCTTTGCTCGTCGTACTCGCTGAGCGCCACGATGGGGAAGCCGCCGAAGCGAATATACTCCTCCAACAGCTCTCTGCGGGATAACGGACTATCCTGCTTAAATGCAAGGTACTCTTTGAACGACAACGTATAGACGGGGATGGAAACATAGCGTCCGGTCAGATAAGTCGAAATCTCGCCGGACATGAGCTTGGAATTGGAGCCGGTCACATAGATGTCGGCATCTGTACTCTCCAGCAGGCTGTTGACCGCCTTTTCCCAGCCGTCGATCTCCTGAATTTCGTCCAACAGGAGGCAGCAATGTCCTTTGCCTGCCATAGCTGCGGTCAACTCGTCATACATCTGCCCGGCGGTGATATTCTCGGGAATATCCATCTCCGTGTATCGCTTGCAAATAATATGATCCGCAGAGACACCGCGGCGAAGGAATTCTTCCTTCAGCATTTCAAAAATGGTGGACTTCCCGCAGCGTCGGACACCAGCCAGTATCTTGACAAGCGGCTTGTCGATAAAAGGCTCAAGTGCCTCAATATAATCCGGTCTGTTAATCATCGTATCGCCTCCCCACAGCCGTTAGTATAACCGAAATAACCACTATTTTCAATAAGTCTTTAAGGTTTAACAGGAAAAACTTTTAAACTGTTGGGAAATTACAAGGGCTGTGTGCCGTGGCAAAGCACCGCACTAACGCACACTTCGGATACCCTGAAAAGTGCTCCTATGCTGTTATGAGCGAGGTTTCCCCTCTGCAAAGTTTTCGATATTTCTCCGAAATCGTGTCTGCAATGGGCTTCAAGCTGCTTTTCGCATAAAGCAGCCTCAGCTCCCATGTTTGGTTCCCACTACCGAGATGAAATGCGCATATCTCCTCGCGCACGGAGCTTTTCAAAAGGGCAGATACCGGTATGAAGGAAGCGTATCTACTGGTCGCCACAAGTTGGACCGCGGTACCGAGATTATAGACCTCGATAATGTCTCGTCCCTGTATTTGGCTCGCCCTTAGAATATTCTCCGCCACCTGACGCATCCGCTGTCCCTTGTTCAGCACAACCATACCGATGCTTTTCAGCTTTCTTAGGTCGACATGACCTGCAGCGGTCTCTTGCTCTGCCAGCTCAGAAAGCAGAGTCGTGTTTTTCTTTCCGACAACGAGCAATATCTCCTCCTCATCCAGCACGATTTGGTTTTCGATCGTATTTTGGATCGGACCATTCAAAATGCAGATGTCAAGCTTTCCATTGACAAAGAGCGTCTCCAATTCCTTGGAATAGCCGTTTTGGATCATAAATTTTATATGGTTCTCCTCCTGCATCAGTTCGGGAAAGATTTTAGAATAGATGCCGATCCCGCGCTCCGGCACCATACCGACCCGCAGAATCTGAGGCAGTTCGTCATCTAAAAGAGATACCTGCTTTTTCATTTCCGTTTCCATCTCTCGTATCGTGCTCAGAAAATTGATATACAGTGTCCCGCGGGCGGTCGGGTTCAACGGTTGAGCCTTTCGGTCAAAAATCTCAAAGCCGACTGCCTTTTCGACATAGTGCAAAATCCTGCTCATAGCAGGCTGCGTGATAAACAGTGCCTCTGCGGCGCGTGAAATATTCCTTGTCTCAGCAATTTTCAAAATGCACTCTGCATATTTCAATTCATTCATTTGCAAATTCTCCTCCAAGCCGCTCTATGTCGCGTTTCATTATACCATATTTGGTATGATGCGTCATATTTTATTGGCATTTGCACCGCCTCGCAGGTTATTGTATAATTAAAACATCCAAATTGCAAGATATAAGCATTTTGTGGAGGTGAAACATGACAAAAACCGAACGGGTAAGAGCCGCGCTCTGCGGCGAAAAGGCGGATCATATTCCGTTTTCCTTTTGGACACATATGGCGGGCTTTGATTTGGATCCGGAACTATTGGCACAGAAAACATACGAGTTTGCGCGTAGTCATGACATTGATTTCATCAAGACCATGAACAACGGCATGTATTCGGTCGAGGACTTTGGGTGCACGCTGGACCAAAGCCAAGTTAAAAACGGCGGCGTGACCAAGCTGGCAAGCTCTCCAATCCATTCCGTACAGGATTGGGCCAAGATTTGTGAAAAGGACATCCATACAGGCGCGTTGGGCCGAGAATTGACCTCGCTACGCTCTCTGCTGGAGAAGGTAAACGGAGAGATCCCTGTGGTGTTTACGATCATGAGCCCTATGACCACTGCGGAAAAACTTTCGGGCGGCAGCGTGATCGACCACCTGCTTGATGGG
>CALDMA010000179.1 GCA_937915075.1 uncultured Oscillospiraceae bacterium | reverse complement strand
ATTTTTTGCCGCGCAGAAAATTTCCCGCGCCGTCCGTACCGGCGCCTCAGCATTTCTCAAGCGGCAGTACCGTACAGTAGGCATTTTCTTTGCCTGCATGTTTGTTGTGCTCTGCGGTATGGCGGCCGCAGGCTTTGTGACGTGGTTTGTGCCTTTCGCCTTTGTGACCGGCGGATTTTTCTCCGGCCTTTCCGGTTTTATCGGCATGACGATCGCAACGCGGGCAAATTGCCGCACGGCGGCGGCCGCGCAGGAGGGACTCAACCGCGGTCTGCGGATCGCCTTCTCCGCAGGCAGCGTGATGGGCTTTACGGTTGTCGGTTTGGGACTGCTTGACATTTCGCTGTGGTACGCGGTGATGAAGCTGGTATTCCACTCCACGCTCGAGGAGATCACCGCCGCCATGATTACCTTCGGCATGGGCGCGTCGTCAATGGCGCTTTTTGCCCGCGTGGGCGGCGGTATCTTCACCAAAGCGGCGGACGTCGGCGCTGACCTTGTCGGAAAGGTCGAGGCAGGTATTCCCGAGGATGATCCGCGCAACCCTGCCGCCATCGCCGACAATGTGGGCGATAATGTGGGCGATGTGGCCGGCATGGGAGCAGACCTCTATGAAAGCTATGTCGGTTCCATCACCTCAACCTGCGCGCTGGGCGTGCTGGCGTTCAACCAGATCCCGCAGATCGACCGCGTGTTTGCGGTCGCCATTCCACTCATCATTGCAGCGGTCGGCGTTCTGTGCTCTATCATCGGCACGTTCCTGGTCAAGACCAAGGAGGATGCTGACCAGAAGTATCTGCTCAAGGCGCTGGGCCGCGGGACGAATTTCTCTGCGGCGGCTGTGGCCATCGTCAGTTTTTTTGCGGTGCGCGGATTGCTGGGCCGCGAGTTCTACGGCCTGTGGCTCGCTATTTTGGCGGGCCTGCTTGCGGGTGTGCTGATCGGACGCGTGACGGAATACTACACCTCCGACACCTATAAGCCGACGCAGGCGCTGGCGGCCAGCAGCGAAACCGGCTCCGCTACCATCATTATCAGCGGCGTGGGGCTTGGAATGCTTTCCACCGCAATGCCGATCATCATCGTGGGCATCGCCATTCTCGTTGCCTATTTCTGCTCCACACTTGGATATGTTGGCAACATGGAACTGGGACTTTACGGTATTTCCCTCGCTGCGGTCGGTATGCTTTCGACCCTCGGCATCACGCTTTCTACCGATGCCTACGGCCCGGTGGCGGACAACGCGGGAGGCATCGCGCAGATGGCGGGCCTGCCGGAGGAGGTGCGCGAGCGCACCGACGCGCTCGACTCGCTTGGCAATACCACCGCCGCGACGGGCAAGGGCTTTGCCATAGGCTCTGCTGCACTGACCGCCCTTGCGTTTGTTGCCAACTTTATCGAAAAGCTGGATGCCGCGGGCGGTGATTACAGCCTCTCGCTTATGGAGCCAACCGTGCTTGTCGGCATTTTTGTCGGCGCGTGCCTGCCCTTTGTATTTTCGGCGATGACGATGAATGCGGTTGGCCGCGCGGCGCAGAGCGTCGTGGTTGAGGTGCGCCGCCAATTCCGCGAAATCAGCGGCATCATGGAGGGACATGCCGATCCCGATTATGCCCGCTGCGTGGATCTCTGCTCGCGCGCGAGCCTGAAGGAAATGGTCGCGCCTACGCTGTTGGCCATCGTGTCTCCCATTGCTGTTGGCCTGGTGCTTGGCGGCAGCGGCGTGATCGGTATGCTCTGCGGGTCACTCGTTACCGGATTTATTCTTGCAATCTTTATGGCAAACTCCGGCGGCGCGTGGGACAATGCCAAGAAATACATCGAGTCCGGTCATCATGGCGGCAAGGGCAGCAATCAGCACAAGGCAGCCGTGGTGGGAGATACGGTGGGCGACCCGTTCAAGGATACCTCCGGCCCTTCCATTAATATTCTTATTAAGCTCCTCTCAATGGTCTCCATTGTGTTTTCGGGTGTAATTGCCAGCTTTCACCTGTTTTGAGATTGGATAGTATCTGAAGGAGAAAATCAGAAGCAGTTATTTTATTGCAAGATGCGGCAGCCACGGTAGGAAAAGGAATGGTTGATATGAATAGGAGTGAGTTTATCCGCTTGTTGCGGCGAAAAGACTCGGACAAAAATAAGAGACGACACGATCCTAATACGGCATCTCCTTTATTGCCCCAAGTGTAAAACAGAGATGCTCGTAAACATTCGACAGAAGTCAATAACTGTGTTGGAACGGCTGGACGCACAGACGCAGGGCTGATGAACGCTTTAAGCGGTCATCAGGCCCTGCGCCTTTTTGCATTGTATTTCTACATTTATTCTTCGCGCAGAGAATCTGCGTCCATACACAGCTTGATATATTTCATCGCCTGCGCGTCGCTCATACCGGCAAAGTAACGCGCTGCACAATATGGTACCCGGTTTGGATCTGAGTCCCTAACAAGAGGATCAAGACTCATATCCAACTCACGGGCATATGTAACGACAGCATCAAGACCGGGATTTGTTTGCCCTCGTTCGATTTTAGATACCGTGCGATCAGTCGTGTGGAGTCGCTCGGCTAATTTTAACTGTGTATACCCCTTTTTGACTCTGGCTACACGAACCATTTGGCCAAATTTCGTGTAAATATCCTGCAATTTAATCACCCTGCTCCATTGTAAGTGCATTGATGCTTCTAATGAATGCACTTGAGCTTCTGCTGATTAGAAAGATAATTCTAATAATCAGATATATACAATGAGAAGGAGAACACGGATGAAGGGACTGGAAAGCGGGGATAGCTAAATAAGATTACAGCAATTTGGCGTAAACCGGATTGCAGGACAAAACTCAGCAGGCGTGCTGAGTGGAATAATATTGGGAAAAAGATAGAACGATGCGTCTATTTGACAGGCGTATCGTTCTATCTTTCTATTTGGCGCTTTGATCGACGTGCGGCGGTACCTTGCTGCCGTGGCCCTCCGTTTCTGAAAATTTGTTTTTCAATTTTTAGAAATGGAGGAAACGAGATGCGCTTTGATCAAGTAGCATTTGGCTGTCGCCTGAAAGAGATACGAAAAGAGCGGGGACTCACGCAGGAGCAATTGGCTGCGGTAGTAAATATGAGCACAGTACATCTTGGAAATATTGAATTGGGTAAGCGAGGCATTTCCATTGATTTACTGCTGGAGCTGTCCGATGCCTTGAATGTGTCCATTGACTTTCTCGTCAGAGGTAGGGCATACGAGTCGATACAGGCTGGGCAGTTGATCTCCAATATACGAGAGCTTCTGGATGAAATTGAAGCACTGACGCAAAATCCATCCTGACAGGACAGATTTTCGGTCGAAACCCATCCTACGGCGTTATAAAAATTTGCTCTGATCAGAGCTACAATCTTATTGAAGTCAAAGATGAACTTCATTTTACCTTGAAAAACGCCGATGCTCATGCGGCTATATCCGGTGACGAACAACAACGGCAGACGATCTCCCGACGAGGGGGAGCAGCGATGCGGCGGGTGCGCCAGGACCACCTGCGTCGGACTCAGCTCCGGCGTCAATGAACGGCAAGGAAGGTGCAGAGCGATACTCATCCAGCCAAAAGCAGGTGTGGCAGCCTGTCTCGCAATGATTCCGTCTGCCCGGAAGAAACAGCCTGTCCAGCCACAGTCTCAAGCAATGGGGGCAGCTCGAGAGATCCTCGGGAGGTGAGAGTCCTGCTGGGCGCTGCCAAGCGCCGGTTCGTTTAACCGCCCGCAGTCCGGGAAGTAGTGTCGAATAGGACTGAGCAATAACCAAATTTCAGAAACGGCGGGGCCGTTCTGCATTTCGGGCAATGTAATGTGCTGCCAAATAACGCAGAACGGCCTCGCTTTCTTTCCTTAAATTGTAAATTGTGACATAATCAAATAACCCAAAATTGAAAATGCAGCATAGGAGGAAGCCGCCTCGACTGAGGCGGCTTCCTCCTATGCTGGAGCCTATTTGAAACGGCGAGGAGAGCTGCCACAGGATGAGCAGGAAGATGTAGCATGTAAGAGTAGGGAGGTAATGTCAATGCGAACTAAGGTATTTCGGGCAACATGCCCGCGCCGAGTTCTATGGGGAGATCCGGTATATCTTGCAGGAGACACAGTGGATACAGCAGCAAACGTGATTAAGGAGCAAAGCATTCCAGAGAGTTTTCAGGCGAAGATCATACTGGAGGAACGGCACGATGAGGAGTACATAGACATTGTCATGCTGAATGTCGAAATTTACATGGCGAGGGAACAGCAGTTGCCAATGTATCTTAAAAATATGATGTTCAGTTCGCAAGAAGAGATCATATATCCAATCAGCGTGAGCAGTGCAAGCTATCTGCTTGACATTGATGGGCGAAGTGCTATGCTCCGGACAGAGAGCAATGGCTGCTGGGGATATGGGTGCTTTCTGTACCGGGGAAAGATGTTGGATGCACTTATCTTGGATATTGGACTGCCGGAGACAGAAACGATGGAGAGCGCAGAGCAGTTGATTGCCGCACTATTTGAAAATGTGAGTCTGGAGGAAAGTAAAGATGGAAGAGATTCAGGAAGGCCGTGTGAGGAGAAAGGCTCTGCTTCCCAAAAGTAAGCCGACGCTGTTTCTATATGAAGGAGACAGCCAAAAACACTCAAAAATGATAGGCGATGTCCGATATGTAACGGTCAGCCATTATAGCGGTAACAAAAACATCTTTGAAAAAGTAGGGGAACTCATCACAAGAGACTTTCATTCAGATGAACCAGACAAAGTTACGAATGAAATTTCGGTAGGTTTGAGTATGGATATTTCCGATGGCAATGGGTATTGTGTGTCTGAACAAAACGAAGAGGAGGACACCTAATGGAACAGGAAAACGGAGCGATTTACTGCCGCTTGAGTCAGGACGATGGAAGCGCAGGGGAGTCCGGGAGTATCCAGACGCAAAAGACATTGCTGACACAGTATTGCAAAGAGCACTGCATTCATATTGCGGACTATTACTGTGACGACGGATGGAGCGGAACAAACTTTGAACGCCCAGAGTTCAAACGCATGATCAATGATATTGAGAGCGGCAGGGTCAACACGGTCATCGTAAAAGACCTCTCGCGCTTTGGTCGAGAGTATGCACAAATGGGATTGTACATCGAACACTACTTCGAACAGAAGGGTGTTCGATTTATTGCTGTAGCGGAAGGCGTTGATTCTAAAAACGGGCTGGACAACCTGATGCTCCCCATGACCAATGTCATCAATTCGCTCTATGCGCGGCAGGCATCGACAAAGACAAAGGCGGCTCATCGGGCAAGGGCGAGCAGCGGAATGTACATAGGAAGCCATGCACCGTTCGGCTATCAGAAAGATCCGAAGGACCGCCACCATCTGATCGTTGATCCCGATGCGGCGGATGTGGTCAAAGATATTTTTCAGATGTTCTCGGATGGCATAGGGTATGTCCGAATGACCAAGATCCTGCGGGAGAGAAAGGTCCTCAATCCGCAGGCGTATTTCAATCAGAACAACCCTGATTACTACAAGAACAGCGATTACTGGCGCAAGCCCTTCGACTGGCACGCCACCTCGGTGCGTGTGATTCTCAACAATCCAGTCTATTTAGGGAATGTGGTGTTCGGACGCACAAAAACAAAAGGGTTCTTTGATAAACAGCGTATTGAAGCGGATGAATCGGAATGGATCGTGAAGGAGAATACTCACGAGGCAATCATCACGCGGGAACTATGGGATACCGTCCACCAAATGATGAAGGCGCGTCGCAGAGAAAACAGCACCGGAACAGTTCAGCCCTTTGCAGGGCTGGTAAAGTGCGCGGACTGCGGCTCGTCCCTAAATGTCAGCTACGATAAGAAAAAGGGACGATACAATGGCTTCACCTGTTGGGTATACAAGAACTATGGCAAGGAGAGATGCACATCGCATGCGATTGGCTGGGTAACCTTGAACCAATTGGTATTGGAAGATATTCGCCGGAATGCCTACGAAGCAAAAACAGCAGCCAGCGACTATATGCAGATGTTGGTAGATGCGAAGACGGAAAAGCAGAAGGCCGAGATCGACCGCTGTAAGCGGGAGTTCAAAAAGGCGGACAAGCGCATCGAGGAGCTGACAAAGATCCTGAATAAGCTCTATGAGGATGTGGCGCTGGAGAAAATCAGCGAAGAACGCTACCAGGCAATGGCACCAAAGTATGAACAGGAGCAGAGCGAGCTGCGCGGCCAACGGGAAAAGCTGTCCGCGGAGATCGCGCGCAGCGATGAGATCTACGACAATATCCAGCAGTTCCTGCCTCTGATCTGGAAGTACACGAATGTCCAGGAGCTAACGCCCCATATTCTCAATGAGCTGATCGAGAAGATCGTAGTACATGAAAAAGAAATAGGAGAAGATGGCGTCAAGACGCAGCAGGTGGATATCTACTACAAATTCATCGGCTGTGTCAATATCAGATGTGCAAAGGCAGATCATGCAGAGATCATTAAGGCGGAGCAAGGGCAAGCAGATAATCGGACAGCGTAACTACTATAAGGGGGGGTACAATACGATGAAAGCCTATATTTACTGCCGGGTTGCCCACAATGATGGGTTTTCCTTGGAGCTGCAGGCCAATGAACTTCGCCGCTATGCGGAGCAAGCCGGGTATACCGTTGTCGGCATCGCCGCCGAGTATGGCTCGGGAGTGACCCTTGACCGTCCGGCTCTGCAAGAGGTGACGGAGGCCGTTCTTGCTGGAAGGGTGGATGTGGTACTGGTAAATAGCTTTGACCGCTTGGGGCGGGACCGGAGCATGACGAAGCAGTACATTGACCTGTTGACCGAGCATAAGGTCAAGCTGCATTGTGTACGGGAACGACTGACCATCGATAGCATCAGTTTTTTACCATTGGAGGAGTTCTGCGCGACGCCCAGTGAAGGATGCAAAGAGCGGGGAATGTGCTGCCAAGTCAGATGATGCAAAGAATAAGTGCAATGAAAACAAACGTTGTTAAGATGTAATCATAGGTAGAAGCAGAGGTGCTGGCGAATGATATGCTCCCCCTATGGGAGACAGTGAAATAAAGCACTGTTTCCATAGGGG